>JAKBCH010000144.1 GCA_021808055.1 Pseudomonadota bacterium
GGCCGCCACGCGCTATCTCGCCGAACTGCATGCCTTGGCCCCAGACAAATCGCGCATTGTTGACAAGATGCCCGGCAATGAGCTGCATCTTGGGCTCGTCGCGTTGATGCTACCAGGCGCCAAGATCATCCATTGCGTACGCGATCCGCGTGACATCGGCTTCTCGATCTGGACGTTCCGGTTTCACGGCGAGCATCCTTATGCGCATGATCTGGCCGATCTGGGCTGGACCATCGCGCAACGGGCAAAGCTGGTGGAGTATTGGCGCACGGTGATGCCCAGTCAGATCTTGATTCTGCCCCTGCAGGATTGGGGCAATGATTTCGACGGCACGCTGGCCCGCGTGCTCGGCCATCTCGGCTTGCCACCAGACCCGGCCTGCACGCGGTTCTACGAGAACGACCGCGAGGTGCGCACGGTCAGCCGCGCCCAGGTGCGCCAACCAGTGCATGCGCAGGGTTTGGGCCGCTGGCGGCCTTATGCAAACGAGCTGGCGCCGCTGATAGCGGAACTGGAACGAGGGGGCATGGTATAGCCCCGGCACGCTTGAAAGTCGCCCAGGCATAGCTTGCATTCAGAATTTTTTGCCAATATCGGCTCGTAAAAGCAGCGTTTGAGTCATCCTTAGACCATAATGGGCGCGGAGTTGTCGCCATCTTGCCGAGAGCATCGATTAAAATGCTTGTTTGCGCGTGCGCTTGCCGTGCAGCTGTTTGACGAATTAACCTCCGCGCTCAATCCTGAGATGCTGCGTGAAGTGCTCGCTGTGATGCGTGACCTGGCGATATCCGGTATGACCGTGATTGTGGTAACGCATGAGATGGGCTTTACCTGACGAGTTGCTGATCGTGTGGTCGTGATGACTGTGGGGCGTATTATCGACGAGGAGGCACCAGATATTATATTTGGCAACTCGCAGCATATAAAAAACCCGTGCTCTTTTGGGGGCGGTGCTCTCTACGAAACGGGCCTTTTGCCCCCGAGTCAAAGGATACGATATGATACGCGATTTTCATGTGCCTGGTCGCAGCCCTGTCTATGCGGCGAATGCGATGGTCGCGACTTCGATGCCGCAAGCGAGCTTGGCCGCCATAGAGATGCTTCGTGCGGGTGGCAACGCTATGGATGCCGCCGTTACCGCGTCCGCTGTGCTTGCCGTGGTGGAGCCGCATTCCACTGGAATTGGCGGAGATTGCTTCTGTCTTTACAAACCTAAAGGCAAGCCCGTTATTGCATTGAATGGCTCGGGCCGCGCTCCGGCGGCGGCGCATCTGGATGCGTTGGGCTTGCCGAATGAGGCGGTGATGGCGGAAACATCGCCGCACTCTGTTACCATTCCCGGTGCCGTTGCCGCATGGGACATGCTGCTTGCCGCGCATGGACGCAAAGACCTGGCTGAAGTTTTACAACCCGCCATTTATTTTGCTGAGAATGGCTTCGTTGTGCCCCCACGTGTCGCAATGGATTGGGCGGCTGAGGTTGAGAAACTTCGTTCCACAAATGCCCGCGGCTTGCTGGTAAATGGAGAGGCCCCTTGCATTGGCAGCATATTCCATCAACCAGCCTTGGGGAGCACGCTGCGCAAAATTGCCAGGCATGGCGCGCGGGCATTTTATGAAGGCGAGATCGCCGAGGCGATCGTGAGCGAATTGCGGGGCCGTGGTGGCCTGCACACGGTCGAGGATTTCGCCGCAGGCCAAACCGCGACCGTATTTGTAGATCCTGTGAGCGGAAAATTCGCTGGGCGAGATGTATGGGAGTGTCCGCCTAATGGCTCAGGAATCATCGCGTTGATGATAATGGGCATCATGGACGGATTTAGGGGCAGCGCCGACCCGCTCGATCCGTTACGTGTTCATCGTCATGTCGAGGCAGCTCGTTTGGCATATCGCGACCGGGATATGTTTCTCGCCGATCCTGCTTCGGAAGATGTTCCTGTGGAGCATCTCTTGAGCGAGGCCTATCTGAGCCGTCTGCGAGACCTGATTGATGACAATAGGGCGATGGCGGCTCTGCCTTCGGCGGATATCGTCCATCGCAACACGATTTGCCTTTCGGTTGTCGACGCGGATGGTAATGTCTGTAGTTTTATTAACTCATTATTCGGTAGCTTTGGGTCGGGTATAATCGCCGGAAACACGGGGATTGTTTTGCATAACCGGGGGCTTGGATTTTCGCTGCGGCATGGACATCCAAATTGTATCGCGCCCAATAAGCGGCCGATGCACACAATCATCCCCGCAGTGGCAACCCGGAATGGTGAGGCTGAACTGGCTTTTGGTGTGATGGGGGGGCATTACCAGCCAATGGGGCAGAGCTATGTGAGCGGCAATATTTTTCAATATGGTTTAAATCCGCAGGAGGCAATCGATCTTCCACGCTACTTCCCATCTAAAAACCGGGTGGAGCTGGAACGCGGTATTTCGCCGGCGCTACAAGCCGCGCTAGTTGCCAAGGGCCACGACGTCGTGGTTTTGGACAAGCCCCATGGTGGCGGCCAGGCGGTCTTGATCGACCACACCGAAGGGGTGCTGATTGGTGCCTCGGATCCACGCAAGGATGGGTGCGCGCTCGGCTATTAGTTCATCCGCGCCGTGAAACAGGCCGATTTCAGGTTAGCAGTTTCGGATGGGCCCAGCGGCGTAAAGCCCGATAATCTTGTCATCTACCCTGTCAATCCGGGTCTGGCCCTTCTTCACCAGCTCAGGCTCGAAACTGCCATCTCGGTTGCGGGGGACGGCCAGAGGCACCTCGCCATCAGACCCCTTCACCCGCTTCGTCGACACGCCATTGCGGCGGTTGGGCTGATCAGCCGGCGGTTGCGTACCAGCCTCATAGCCCAGATGCGCCGTCAATTCCGCGCCCAGCATCCGCTCCATCGGCGGAGCTTCAGCTCCTTCATCAGCCCGGCTTCGCCCAGCAGATCCCCAGGACGGTTGCAGCCTTTCAAAACCTCGTAATCCAACTCCGGAGGGCTCCGGAGTTGGATTACGAGGTTTTGTCTGAGGTTTCGAAGCGGCGGACCTGGAGCACGGAGGAGAAGCTCCGGATCTTGGCGCAGGCGATGGCGCCTGGGTCATCGGTCAAGCTGGCCTGCGGGGTGACGGACATGCGCAAGGGCTTCGACACGCTGACGGCGCGCTGTACGTGTTCCCGGGCAAGCGCGGCGATTTGCTCAAGGTGCTGTGGTGGGATGGCCAAGGCTTATGCCTGTTCTGCAAGCGACTGGAGCGCGGCAAGTTTCTCTGGCCGCAGGCGCGGGATGGCTCGGTGCTGCTGAGCACGGCGCAACTGTCCATGCT
>JAKBCH010000038.1 GCA_021808055.1 Pseudomonadota bacterium
GTTGTTGCCAGTCCTGTTTCGCCTGTTCGATCCGCTCTGTCGAGCTTGAAACAAAATTCCACCAGATATGGCGGGGGCCGTCCAGCGGCGCGCCGCCCAGCAGCATCAGCCGGCTATCGGTGAGGGCGCGGATGGTGATGGCATCGCCGGGGCGGAAGATCAGTAATTGCCCCTCGCCAAACCGCTCCCCGGCGATCTCGATTTCACCGGATACGACCTGCACGGAGCGTTCATCGTGTTCATCCGGCAGCGGCAGGCTGGCCCCGGCGGCAAGGCTCGCATCCACATAAAGTGTGCCGGAGAACACTTTCACTGGCGAAGTTGCACCGTAAGCAGAGCCCGCGATGATGCGCGCGACGATGCCGCCATCCTCAAGCTGCGGCAAATGCCCGCCTTCGTGATGGAAAAAACCGGGCGCGGTTTCCTCAGCCTCTTTCGGCAGGGCCACCCAGCTCTGGATGCCAAGCATGGGCTGGCCTTCCTGCCTTGGTTGCGGTGGCGTACGCTCAGAATGCGCGATGCCGCGCCCGGCGGTCATCCAGTTCACCTCGCCGGGGCGAATTTCCTGGGCACTTCCCAGCGTGTCCCGGTGGAAAATCCGGCCCTGCATTAAATAGGTAATGGTGGCGAGGCCGATATGCGGGTGCGGCCGCACATCCAGCCCGTGGCCAGGCTCCATCGTTGCGGGGCCGATATGGTCCAGAAACACAAACGGCCCCACCATGCGGCGCTTGGCATGTGGCAAAGCGCGGCGCACGCGCAGGCCACCAATGTCGTGCGTGATGGGGGTAATGACAAGCTCAGCCCCGCCTTCTGGGCCGACCGGGTTGTGCAGCCAGGACATGTTGCCTCCGGATACGGAATATCTCCTGCTTAACCTCCGGCCTGGCGAAGGGCAACCTGTCTGCCTATACGTTCGCCAGATGCCGCCGGGCAGGCTTGGGCCGCAGATTTGTAGTCTTTGGCATATTGGAAAGTTTAAAAACGCAAAGGGCATCGTTCAGCGATTTGATGTCGCCGCGCAGCGCGTGAACCGCAGCCGTGGTTTCCTCCACCATGGCTGCGTTTTGTTGCACAACATTGTTCATTTGCCCGAGCGCTTCATTCACCTCCCCCAGGCCGGATGATTGGCTGGCCGCCGTCGTGGCGATGCCGGAGATCAGCCTGTCGATCTGCTCCACGCTGCTGACAATACCGTCCAGCGCCGTACCGGTGCGACGCACCAGCTCAACCCCTTGGTTGACCTGAGTGGAGCTGTTGGAAATCAACCCTTTGATCGCCTTGGCGGCTTCGGCTGAACGCTGTGCCAACGCCCGCACTTCAGAGGCCACAACAGCAAACCCCCGTCCGGCGTCGCCAGCACGCGCGGCCTCAACCCCGGCGTTCAGCGCCAGCAGATTGGTTTGAAACGCGATATCGTCGATCAGCCCGATAATTTGGCTGATTTCGCGGGATGAGCCCTCGATCTGCTCCATCGCCACGCCGGCTTCGGTTACAATGCTATGGGAGCTTGCCGCCCCCGCGTTCACGGCGCCGACCATCTTATCGGCATCCGCTGTGCCTTTGGACATGCGCTTCACGCTCTCTGTGAGCTCGTTGAGGGCTGTTGTGGATTCCAGCAGGCTCGCGGCTTGGTGCTCTGTGCGCTGGGCCATGTTGCTCGCCGCCTGGGCGACGTCTTCAATACTGCCGCCGATCGAGTTTGAAATGTTGAAAACAGAGCCCAATGCGGCTGAAAGCCGCTCCAACGCGCTGTTAAAATCCTCCCGCAGTTTCGCATATTCAGGTGGCATCACATCGCCGATGCGGTGCGTGAGGTCTCCCGCCGCCAGTGCCGACATGGCGATGCCCATGGCATTCACAACAGCTTCCGCACTTTCATGTATTTTTGCTTCGGCGATCTGGCGGGTGCGTTCCGATTCCGCAAGATAGACGGAAATCGCCATTTCCATGTCCAGCAGCACCATTTTGACGACGGCATTAACCTCCTCAATGGCTTGTTGACGGATTTCGTTGCGGCGGCGGCTGAAACGCGCCTTTGGCCAGCGTGCTTCCAGCAAGGCGGATGTTAAATGTTCCAGAACGATGCTGTACCCGCCAATATACCAGCGTGGTTCCAACCCAATTTTAGCATGGACTTCGCCCACATGGGTAACCGCCCGGGCGTAATTTTCATCCAACTGGCCGTTGGAAATCAGCTCCCAATGGCCGTGTTGCTTGCTTTTGGCGTGCTGCACCACATCTTCTGAGGGGAAGAATTTCATGGTTTCAGGGGTTGTGCGAATTTGCGCGTAGGAGGCTTCCAACGCTGCGGGTATCGCCCTCATAATTAAGGTCTTTGCCCCTCGCAGCCGATTTTGCAAATGGCCGGTAAGCCTGATGAAGCTCAGTCTTTCGGTCAATGCTTGGTAGTTTGACATATGAAGCCCCCTGCCGGTGAATGTAGGAGCAGATATGCCGGGCTTGTTTTAATCCCGGATTAAAAAGATGTTTGCGCCATGTGCACGAAGTGGTTTACCGGCCCGTGCCCGGCACCAATGCCAGGCGCCGTGGCAATGGCGGCTTGTAGATAATCCCGCGCCCTTCGTACCGCCGCTTCCAGCCCCAGCCCCTGCGCCAGCCCGGTGGCAATGGCCGAGGACATGGTGCAGCCGGTGCCGTGGGTGTTGCGGCTTTCAATGCGCGGCAGCGTGATGGCCACCACGTCTTCCGGCGTTACCAGCAAGTCGGTCAATTCCGCCTCGTCGCCATGCCCGCCTTTTATCAACGCGGCCTTGGCCCCCATTTCCAGCAGCCTGTGCCCGGCGGCGATACGCTGCGCCTCGTTTTCCACAGGCATTCCGGTAATTTTCGCGGCTTCCGGCAGATTAGGGGTGATCAGCGTGGCTTTCGGGATAAGGTCTGAGATGAGTGCTGCAATCGCGCCATCCGGCAGCAGCACCGCCCCGGAGGTGGAAACCATAACGGGGTCCAGCACCACGGGCACATTGTCCGGCAGATTGGCCGCCACGGCGCGGATGATCGGCTCGCTGGTCAGCATACCGAGCTTGATCGCATCCACGCCGATATCTTCCAGCACCGCGCGCATGGAAAGCACCACGAAATCCGCCGGTACGGGGTGCACGCCCTGCACCCCTAGCGTGTTTTGCGCGGTGAGGCCGGTGATGGTGGTGCAGCCATAGCCGCCGAGAGCCGAGATGGTTTTGATGTCGGCCTCAATGCCAGCGCCGCCGCCGGAATCAGACCCCGCAATGGTAAGCACGCGCGCAACCATGGGCTTGCTCATTCCGCGGCTTGCGCGGTGGCGGCGGCGATTTCAACGCAGAGGCCATCCACAATGTCCTCAACCATCGCCTGGTCCTCGCCTTCGGCCATCACGCGGATCAAGGGTTCGGTGCCGGAAGGGCGGATGAGCACGCGCCCGCTGCCCGCCAGCCGCGCGGTGGCGGCCTGGATGGCGGTTTGGATATGCGGCAGCGCCAAGGGTGAGGCACCGCGAAAACGCACATTCCGCAAAAGCTGTGGCAATGGTGTGAACACCCGGCAGGTTTCAGAGGCGCGTTTGCCCGAGCGCACCAGCACGGAAAGCACCTGCAACGCCGCAACCAGCCCATCGCCCGTGGTGGCGAAGTCGGAAAGAATCACATGGCCTGATTGCTCGCCGCCGAGATTGAACCCTTCGGCGCGCATGGCTTCGGCCACATAGCGGTCGCCCACCTTGGTGCGGGCCAGTGTTAGCCCCAGCCCGGCCAGAAAGCGTTCCAGGCCGAGATTGCTCATGACGGTGGCGACAATTCCGCCGCCGCGCAAAGTGCCCGCCTCCGCCATATCCCGCGCGATGAGGCCCAAAATCTGGTCGCCATCGATAATCTCGCCACGCTCATCGGCGATGATTACCCGGTCTGCATCGCCATCCAGCGCGATGCCGATATCGGCACCGTGTTCCAGCACCGCCTCGCATAGCGCCTTTGGCGCGGTGGAGCCGGCTTCGCGGTTGATGTTGAAGCCGTCCGGCGAGACGCCCAGCGGAATCACCTCCGCCCCAAGTTCATATAACGCGGCGGGGGCCACGCGGTAGGCCGCACCATGCGCGCAATCCAGCACAATCCGCAGGCCATCCAGCCGCAGCCCGCGCGGCAGCGAGAATTTCGCGGCTTCGATATAGCGCCCGGCGGCATCCACCAGCCGCGCGGCGCGGCCAAGCCCTGCGGGTGGGGCCAGGCGGGCGGAGAGGTCTTGCGCCATCAGCGCCTCGATCTCGGCCTCCGCTTCGTCGGAGAGTTTCGCGCCATCCGGCCCGAACAGCTTGATGCCGTTATCCTCATACGGGTTGTGCGAGGCGGAGATGACCACGCCGAGATCCAGTCGGAGAGAGCGCGTGAGCATGGCGATGGCGGGGGTGGGCAAGGGGCCCGCGATGGTGACGTTCATGCCCGCTGAGATGAAGCCAGCCGTGAGGGCAGGTTCCAGCATATAGCCGGAAAGCCGTGTGTCCTTGCCGATGATCACCCGGTGCCGGTGGTTGCCCCTGGTGAACAGCAGCCCGGCGGCCTGGCCGAGCTTGAGCGCGATCTCGGCGGTCATCGGCGCGGTGTTGGCGGTGCCGCGAATCCCGTCTGTGCCGAACAGGCGGCGGTGGGGCTTTTTATCCATCATCTCTCTCAGTCAATTTTTGCCAGACCCGCAGGGCTTTCACGGTTCCGGCCACGTCGTGCACCCGCAATATATGCGCCCCTTGCGTGCAGGCATAGATTGCCCCGGCCAGGCTTTCGGCGTCCCGGTGCAAAGCGTTGGTTTCGCCCGAAATCATGCCCAGGAAATGCTTGCGGGAAAGGCCGATGAGCAGCGGGTGGCCAAGCTTTGCCAGGTGCGTGGTGGCGCGCAGCAGGGCGATGTTCTGCGCGCCGCGCTTGGCAAAGCCGATTCCGGGGTCCAGGCAGATATTTTCCGGCTTCACGCCCGCCGCCAGGGCGGTATTTCGCAGCGCGGTGAGCTCGGCCGCCACCTCTTCTGCCACGTTTCCATATGTGGCAAGGCTGTTCATGGTCTCCGGCGTGCCGCGCATATGCATCAGCACCACCGGGCAGGCGAGCCGCGCCAGCAAGGGCAGGGAAGCGGGGTCGTGCCGCAGGCCGGAAATGTCGTTCACAATTCTGGCCCCCGCCGCCAGCACCGCCGCCATGGTTTCGGCGTTGCGGGTGTCTATGGAGATCACGGCACCTTCGGCGGCCAGGGCGCGGATGACAGGGGTGATCCGCTCAATTTCTATTCCGGCTGAAATGGGCGTGGCGTTTGGGCGCGTGCTCTCCCCGCCAATGTCCAAAATGTCGGCACCCTCGGCCAGCATTCTCTGGCCCGCGGCGATGGCGGCTTTGGGCTCGAAATGCTGCCCGCCATCGGAAAATGAATCCGGGGTGACGTTCAGAATCCCCATCACCAAAGGCCGGTTCAGCCGCAGCCCGGCCCATTCCTTCACGTTAAGCGCCATGCCCGCCTCTATCATGCGGCGCGGTGCCGGGGCTATAGAGTTTGCACGGGGGTATGGCATGGCGGCGAAGCTTTATTTGGGTACGGCACGGTATTCGTCCTGGTCTCTACGCGGCTGGCTGCTGGTACGGCTGGCTGGGTTACAGGCCGAGGAGGTTTTTGTGCCGCTGGCCGGTGGCAATTCGCCGGAGGTGAAGAAGGTTTCACCCAGCGGGCTGGTGCCGTATCTCGAGCATGACGGGGCGGCGATTTGGGAGAGCCTCGCCATTGCGGAATATTGCGCGGATATAAACCCCGGCTTGTGGCCCGCTGAACGTGTGGCCAAGGCGCGGGCGCGCTCTATCGCCGCGGAGATGCATTCAGGCTTCAGGGGCTTGCGCCTGGCCATGCCGATGAATCTGGGCCGGGCGGATTATGCCGGGCTGGGGCAGAACCCGGAAAGCCTGGCCGATATTGCGCGGATTGAGGTGATATGGGCAGAGACGCGGGCGGCATTTGGCGCTGGTGGGCCGTATCTGTTCGGCGCGGCGTTCAATGCGGCGGATGCCATGTATGCCCCGGTGGTGGCGCGGCTGCTCACTTATGCGCCGCCGCTTTCCGCGGCTGCGAAAGCTTATTGCGATGCTGTGCGGGCGCACAAGCTGGTTGCCGAATGGTACGATATCGCGGCAAAAGAACCCCAATCCTGGCAACTTGAGAAATATGAAGGTCTTGCATGAAGCTTTGTCATTTGATGCTGGCTGCTCCCTTGCTGCTTGGCGCTGCCCCTGCTTTTGCCGCCACCACCACGCCGGTTTTGAATATCCGGTTGGATCATGGATCCGTCTGGCAGGCCGAAGGCAAGCAGAATAGCACTGAGGGGTTTATCCAGATCCACAACGATGGCCCGACCTCGGATGTGCTGAGCGCCTGGAGCTGCCCGGATGCCGACAGCACGGTGTTGATGGGTAAGGATGGCAAGAAGCTGACCCAGTTGGTGATTCCGGCAAAACAGACGGTTACATTGGCCCCTGGCGGCATGTATCTGGCATTGAACAGCTTGCATTACGATGTTGAACGTGGCTCGATTTTGCCTTGCGCGTTCACATTCGACGAGGCTGGCGCGGTTGGCGGATTTTTGAACGAAGTTAAGCGGCCTAAGCCATAAATGCCGTGCTTGTGCCATATGCGTGATAAAGTTAGCGTTTGGCCTGAGGCAAGCGGGGCTGTGTGGAGGCTGGCATGGATGAATCGACGACGGGCAGAGTCAAGAAAGCGCCACCCGCGCCGCTGCCGGAGTTCGACGAAGAAACCTATCTTCGTCTGAACCCCGATGTTCTGGTGGCGGTGGCGGAAGGCAAATTCCGCTCCGCCCGGGAGCATTATGAGCATTACGGCCGCGCCGAGGGCAGGCTGGCCATGGCGCCGCGGGATTTGTCGCGTGACAAGATCATTATCACCGCCCGGCCGGGCAGCACTGGCGAAGCGCCACACGCGCCGCTAGGTGCGGTCGACACGATAAGGCTTTCCAGCGCGGGCGGATTGTTTGTGGCGGGCTGGGTGAATGATTCGCTGGACCGGCTGGACAGTGTGGAGCTTTACGTGGCGGGCTGGTCAGTCGCGTTTTCAGCCACTGGTCTGGCACGAGTGCGCAGGCCGGATGCTGATAAGGTCGCCGGGCTTGCCACGCCGCACGCGCTGGGCTTCTGGGGTTTCATTTACGCCGGGCAGCGGCTGCCATCTGGCAAATGCAACGTGGTAATGCGGCTGAAATCCGGCGCTCAGTTGATCCTGATCTTGAATATCGAATTGCAGGATGATCTGGAGCTGCGTGATAATGTGCTGAATCATCTGGCCAGCGCGCAATATCCAGGCCCGGCCTATTTCAATGCCGTTTCTTCCATTGGCCGGGCGATCGGCACGCAGCTTGTCGATTTCAGCCAGATGTTGACCCGCAAGGCGGTGAGCACGCCTTATATCGAACGTTTTCACCGCAGCGGGCGGGTGCCGAAAGCCTCGGTTATCGTGTGCCTTTACGGCAAACCGAATTATCTGGCCTTGCAGCAGGCGTTGTTTTCAAAACAGCCGGGGGCGCAGGATTATGAGTTTATTTATGTGTGCAACAGCGAGGCCCTGGCTGAGATTCTGTTGAAGGAAGCCGCTATCGCGCAGCTTGCTTATGGGCTGGATATCACGCTGATTCTGCTGGGAACCAATGCCGGGTTCGCGGCGGCGAATAATCTGGGGGCGGTGCACGCGCGCAGCAACCGTCTGGTTTTCATGAACCCGGATGTGTTTCCGAAAGAGCCGGATTTCGCCCGCCGCCATCTGGCGCAGATTGAAGACTTGCCAGCCGCACGCACGGATATTTTCGGCGCGGCACTTTATTATACCGACGGTTCGCTGATGCATACGGGCATGTATTTCGAAACCGATACAATGCCTGGCTTTGTGCTGGGGCAGAAAGAGGATGAAACCATTCTGCGTGTGGAACATTATGGCAAGGGCGCGCCACCGGAGGATGCTGGTTTGCTGCGCCCCCGCCCGGTGCCAGCGGTTTCAGGCGCGTTTATTTCCATGAGCCGTGGCTGGTTTGAGGAGCTGGAAGGGTTTTCGCAAGATTATATCTTCGGCCATTATGAGGATGCTGATTTATGCCTGCGTAGCCTGGAGGCTGGGCGGCCCGCCTGGCTGGCGGATTTGCGGCTTTATCATCTGGAAGGCAAAAGCAGCCCGCGCCAGTTGGTGCATGAGGGGGCTTCAGCGGTGAACCGCTGGCTGTTCACCCATAGCTGGATGGAGCCGGTGAAAGCGGCGTTGCTTGGCCCGGCACCCGCGCATCCGGCGCTGGCGGAGGTGATGCCATGAAAATTCTGATCGTCGCGATGTATCATCCCGAGCTGGTGCGCGGCGGCTCGCAGCAAATGGCGCAGGAGCTGTTCCAGGGGTTGAAGGACGTGCCGGATGTGGAGCCGGTGCTGCTTTGCTCGGCGGATTATAACTCGCCAGCGATGTTTAAAAGCGGAGCGCGCATCACCGGGTTTGACCAGCGGCAGAACGAGTTTCTGTTTCTTTCGCATGATTACGATTACAACTGGCATAAAATGCCGCTGCCCTTGCAGGCGGAGGCGTTCGCTGAGTTCCTGAAACGCATTAGCCCGGACGTGGTGCATTTTCATCATTTCATGGCCTACGGAATCGATTACCTGACACTGACGCGCAAAACATTGCCGCAAGCGCGGATTGTGTTCACGGCGCATGAGTTCATGACGATTTGCGCGGCGGATGGGCATATGCTGCGCAAGGCCGATGGCTCGCTGTGTGAACAGGCCAGCCAGGTACGCTGCCACCAATGCCAGCCGCATCTCAGCCCGGAAGAGTATTTTTTGCGTGAACAATGGATGAAGGCACATTTGCAAGTGGTGGATTTATTCACCGTGCCCAGCCGGTTCATGATTGAATTCTACACGCGCTGGGGGCTGGACGCGGAAAAATTCCTGTATGTGCCAAATGGTTTGCAAATGCCGAAGCTGCCGGTGCAGGCCGAAGCGCCCGTCCGGCGCAACCGCTTCGGCTTCTTTGGGCAGATGGTGGATGTGAAGGGCCTGCATGTTCTGCTGGAGGCGGTGAGCCTGCTGCGCGCCGAGGGGTTTGAGGATTTCGCGGTCGAGATCAATGGCGAGAATATTCAATTCGCAACGCCAGCACGGCGGAAGGAGATTGAAGAGTTTCTGGCCGAGGAAGCTGCTCGGCCGCCAGCCGAGAGGCGGGTGAGTTTTAATGGTGGCTACCCTCATGGCCAGCTTGGCGCGCGTATGGCGCGGGTGGACTGGGTGGTGGTGCCATCCACCTGGTGGGAGATTTTCTGCCTGGTGATTTCAGAAGCCTGGCATTTCGGCCGGCCCGTTATTGTCTCCAACCAAGGCGGCCCAGCTGAGCGGGTGACCCATGGCAAGGATGGGTTGCTGTTTGAATTGGGCGATGCCCGCGCCCTGGCCGAAACCATGCGCCGCGCCGCAACGGAAGCGGGGCTGTGGGAGAGGTTGGCGGGAGGCATTACCCCGCCGGAGCCGCGCGCGGCGATGGTGCAGCGCTACCTCGCGGCTTATGAGAAAGCTGGCCTGGCAGCGGCATAAAAGCCTATGCTGCGGCGCGGTTTCTGCGCAACAACACCAGCCCGAGCGCGGCGGAGATGAGGAATGTGGCACCGCCCAGCAGCAGCAGATGAGCATGATCTGGCGCGCTACCCTTGCCGAGCAAGGCGAAAACGATGGTCTGCGGGACGAAACCGATGGCCGAAGCCGCCAGGAACGGCAACATGCGCACAGAGGTGAGGCCCGCCGCGAGGTTGAGCAAAAGATTATTGCCAACGGGCATGAGCCGCAGCATCAGCGTGGCGGTGAAGGGGTGGCGGCTTAAGGTGCGGTCTATCCAGGCCAGCTTGGTGCCGAATTTACGGCGGCAGAAATCCTGCGCGATGGCGCGGGCCCAGATGAAATCCAGGCTGCACGCCAGCACCTGTGAAACCAGGGCGATGGCGGCACCATACCATGGGCCGAAGGCGTAACCTGCGGCGAAGGCGGGGATTTGCCGTGGCAAACCAATGGCAATGAGCAGGGTGGAAAGTGCCAAAAACACCGTCTGCCCGCGCAAGCCGCCTTCGGCCAAAACGCTGGTAAGGGTGGTTTGCGCGGCACCATGGCCCAGCAACGGCAAGGCCGCGGCAACAGCGATCAGCCCGCCTGCCATTATGGCCGGTTTCAGCGCCTTGGCCGCACCGCGCGAGGCGGTGATGGCGGCAGCGCCCTTGTTATTCATCGCGGCCATCTATCTGCGGCACTTTCCAGCGGCGTTGGAGCCAGGCGACCCCGGCAAGGTCGACAATGCCGACCTTCAGGCGCTGCCAGTTATTGTAATGCGAGGCACCATGGGCGCGGGCGTGGTGGCGCACCGGCACGGAGACCACCTGGCCACCGGCGCGGATGAACAAGGCCGGCAGGAAGCGGTGGATATGGTCGAAATGCGGCAGCGCCAAAAATGCCTGGCGGCGGAACAACTTGGCACCGCAGCCGGTATCCGGTGTGGCATCCTTCAACGCCCAGGCGCGCACGCGGTTGGCCAGGCGCGAGCCATAGCGTTTGGCGTTGCTGTCCTGCCGGTTAACGCGGTGGCCGGCAATGAGCACCGGACGCGGGCCTTTGGCCTCGGCCGCTTGCATGGCTGCCAGCATGGCGGGAATATCCGCGGGGTCGTTCTGGCCGTCTCCATCCAACGTGGCGATATAGGTGCCCTGGGCGGATTTAACCCCGGTGATGACCGCACCGCTCTGCCCACAGCTTTGCTTGTGGCGCACCCGCACCAAAGTGGGCAGGGTTTGAGCGATTTCCGCGAGAATCTGCGGCGTCGCATCTGAGCTGCCATCGTCCACATAGACGATCTCATGCTCGATGCCCGCGAGCGCCGTGCTGATCGCGGATATCAACGGCTGTAAATTCGGGGCCTCGTTATGCACGGGCACGACCACGGAAATGAGCGGCGTGCCGGGGGCGGAGTCAAGTTGGGAGAGGAAGCGAGGTTCGATATTCATGGTCAACATTCAGCGATAGCATTAAGGCGCATCTGTGGCCCGATTCCGCCATTGGCCGGGCAGTTTGCCTCTGTTCGGTAACGGATTTGCCTCCTTAACGTACAAATTCGTCCTCGTCATCAATCATTTATCGGCCTTCTTCGTCGTGGCGGGTAGCGCGGCTTGGCTTGTTTAAACCGCATCGCTATAAGCCCGCCTGACGACGGGCGGGTAACTGGACTCGCCTGACGGAATTAAGGATCTGACGGCATGTTGATATCGTTGCCACCGGATTACCGGCCCTCGGACGACGAAGAGTTTATGAATCCGATGCAAACCGAGTATTTCCGCCAGAAACTTCTGCGCTGGCGGGGCGACTTGGTGAAAGAAGCCAACGGCACCCTGGCCTCCTTGGGCGAAGGGGGCATTCTTGAAGCCGATGTCACCGACCGTGCAAGTGTTGAAACCGACAGGGCGCTGGAACTACGCACCAGGGACCGGGCGCGCAAGCTGATCGGCAAGATCGACCAGGCGCTGGAGCGGATTGAGACCGGAGCCTATGGGTTCTGTGAGGAGACCGGCGAACCGATCGGGCTTCGGCGGTTGGAGGCAAGGCCGATCGCCACACTTTCCATCGAGGCGCAGGAGCGGCATGAGCGGATGGAGAAAGTTCACCGCGACGATTAAAATCCGCCACGCCGGCAGCCTGGCAAATTTTAAACCGGCATGGGCACAAAAAACCGCGGCTTTTTCCTCGGTTTTTTGTGACTGGACGCTAGGTTTAGTGCAACTGCAAGGCAGCGGCGTTGGCGTTGGCAGCTAGGCGTTGCTCGGCCACCTGCGCCTTCATCGATTTTTGCAGCTTCTCGAACGCCCGCACCTCTATCTGGCGCACGCGCTCGCGCGAGATATCGTAATGTTGGGAGAGGTCCTCCAGCGTGGTGGGATTGTCCTTCAACCGGCGCTCAACCAGAATATGGCGTTCACGCTCTGAGAGGGTTTTCAGCGCGTTGGCCAGCAGCGCCTTGCGGCCGCTCAGCTCCTCGCGCTCGGCCATCTCGGTTTCCTGGCTGTCGGACTCGTCCACCAGCCAATCCTGCCACTCGCCCTCGCCCTCCATTTTGATCGGCGCATTCAGCGAGTTGTCTGGTGAAGAGAGGCGGCGGTTCATGTTCACCACATCCTGCTCAGGCACATCCAACAAGGTGGCAATCTTGGTCACCTGCTCGGGCTGCAGATCACCGTCATCAATGGCCTGCATCTGGCCCTTCAGGCGGCGCAGGTTGAAGAACAGCTTCTTCTGCGCGGCGGTGGTGCCCATTTTAACCAGCGACCAGCTATGCAGAATATATTCCTGAATGGCGGCGCGGATCCACCACATCGCATAGGTGGAGAGGCGGAAACCGCGATCGGGGTCAAAGCGTTTCACCGCCTGCATCATGCCGACATTGCCTTCGGAGATGAGCTCGCCAACCGGCAGGCCGTAACCGCGATAGCCCATGGCGATCTTCGCCACGAGGCGGAGATGGGAGTTGACGAGTTTATGCGCGGCGCGGTGGTCGCCTTTGTCACGCCAATCGCGCGCCAACTGCTCTTCTTCGGCGTGAGAAAGCATGGGGTATTTGCGGATTTCCTGCATATACCGCGTCAGGCTGGCATCGGGGGCCAAATTGGTCACGGAAGTAGCCATGTAACCTCTCCTATCATTTTTCCATCCAAGATGACCTGGAGAACCCAGAGCCTCCTAAAAGGACAGAATTGCGAACCTTAGAACCACACAACATTAACACCAGACTCTGAATACGCCCCTTAAAAGCGGGTAAGGATACGGTGAGGTTGTGGTTACATAGGCAGCGTCTGGATGGAGTTTACGTACGTTCGTCCTTTCTCGTCAACAAAAACGACCATATTAGTCCTGTTTTAGGCGCATGTGAGCAATGCGTCCGCCAGAGCTTGAAAATCATCCGGCGGCGGTACGCTGAAATCCAAAGCCGCCCCGGAGATGGGGTGAGAAAAACCAAGTATTTCAGCGTGTAATGCCTGGCGGGGGAAGTCCAGCGCCAGGCCGCGCGTGGGCTCCTCAAGCAGCTTGGCAGCGGCTGGGCGGCGCTTAAGGTACAGTGGGTCGCCAATGAGCGGGTGTCCGATATGCGCCATGTGAACCCGGATTTGATGTGTGCGCCCGGTTTCCAACCGGCAGGTGAGCAAGCAAGCGGCCATGCCCGCATTACGCAGAATTAGGTAATTGGTTACGGCGTATTTTCCATTACGCGTTACCACAGCCATGCGTTTGCGTTCGCGTGGGTCGCGGCCGATATCACCTTCTATCCGCCCCGCTGACGGGTTTGGCACCCCCCAGCAGAGGGCTTTGTAGGCGCGTTCCAGGTCTCGCGCGGCGAAGGCGGCGGAAAGCCGGGTGAGCGCCAGTTCGGTTTTGGCCACCACCATCACGCCAGAAGTGTCTTTATCCAGCCGGTGCACAATGCCAGGGCGGCGCTCGCCGCCGATGCCGGTGAGGCTCTCGCCGCAATGGGCGATGAGGGCGTTAACCAGTGTGCCATCCGGGTTGCCGGGCGCAGGGTGCACCACCATGCCGGCGGGTTTGTTCAGCACCAGCAGGGCGTCGTCCTCATGCAGAATATCCAGCGCGATGGCCTGTGCCTGGGGCAGAGCGGGCGTGGCGGCGGGTAGGGTTAGGCTGTATGTGGCACCCGGTTGCACGGGTTCAGACGCATCTGTGGTGACGACACCGTTGCGCGCACAGGCGCCTTCCAGAATGAGGGTCTTGACGCGGGAGCGCGAGATGGTGCCGATGCGCGCGGCAAGGTAAGAATCGAGCCGCTGGCCGGAAGATTCCGGCGTAGCCAGGATGGAGAGCAATGCAGGATCAGCCAAAGAGTTTACGGGGGTTGAAGGCGGCGGTTGGGGTTATGGGCGTGCTGATTATCATTGGCACCACTGTGGTTGTCGGCACGATCATCCACCGTATTTATGTCAAATTCTCCGCGCCGTCGACGCCGGTTGCCATGGCGAGCGTACCAGCCCCCCTGGGCAGCGTGCCAGCCGCAATGCCAGCGGGCACCTTGGCGCAGCTGGCGCCAGGTGAGCATATTGCAGGCATTGCCTCAGCCGGGGCAGCGCTTGCGGTGTGGGTCAACGGGCCAAATGGCGACAGGTTGCTGCTGCTGAACCCTGTAACGGGCCAGGCGCGGGCGGTTCTGAGCAGCCCTTGAGGGAGCATAAAAAGCGGCTGCGCCCGCTTGATATAAATGCAAGTGTGGCTTAAGGGAGCCTCCGCGCCTCGTCCCCATCGTCTAGAGGCCCAGGACACCGCCCTCTCACGGCGGTAACAGGGGTTCGAATCCCCTTGGGGACGCCAGATTTCTTGCATTTTTGGCCCAATTCTGGTCCAATCCTCCAAACGGTGGGATTTTGGACCATGGGGCGCATCCGGCAAGAGCCAATTATCGACCCTGAGACTGGGAAGCCACTCCCTGACGGCGTGAGCTGCCGTGGCCCCAAGCAGTATCGTGCCCGTAAGCTGATCGAAGGCAAACGTGTCACGCAGACCTTTACCTCTGCACGGCTAGCTGGTGCTTGGCTTAAGACCATCGAGGTCGACCATGGTCGTGGTGTGTATGTTGACCGGACAGAGGCGGAGCGGACCACACTGGGTGAGTTGATCCAGCGCTACGAGACCGAGATCCTAGGGGAAGATAGCGAGAAGCGCGGGGCGGAAAAGGAGCGTGGCCACCTAAAAATCGTCCGCCAGGATGCGGTTTGTAAGATTAAGCTCGCCGCTCTCAAACCCGGCGACTTGGCCCAATTCCGGGACCGGATGAAGGAGGTGGAGTATGCGCCTGCCACCAGCGTCCGCAGGCTCAATCTGATCCAAACCATCATTGAGCATGGTCGGCGGGAATGGGACATCAATCTGCCCTCCAACCCGGTGCAGATGGTCAAGCGGCCCGCTGGAGCTGACCGAAAGCGCGACCGGGTTTTTGTGACACTACAAGCCAAGCTGGACGGCACGGCAAACGTGGGTGAAGTGCGGGAAGGCGAATTGTCGGAAGAAGAACGCCTGCTCGCCGCCTGCGATGCTGATAAGAACCAGTGGCTGGGACCGATCGTGCGTTTTGCAATCCTGACGGCCATGCGGCAAGGCGAGATGGTCGGGCTGTTGTGGCAGGATATTCATTTCATCCGCTGCACCGCCGTCGTCCGGGGTGCTAAGGGAGGTGTTACAAAAAACGGCGATATCCGCGAGGTTCCATTGCTGCCGGAGGCCATCGAGATACTGAAGCAGGTATGGAAAAGCAGTGGGACCGGGACGCGGGTTTTCCCGATCGATCAGAACGTCCTCAAGATGCGATATCGGCGCGCTGTCGCCCGTCTGGGAATCAGCAATTTGCGCTTCCACGACTTGCGGCATATCGCGACGTCCCGGCTTGCCAAGATTTATACCAATCCGTTGGAACTTCGGCGAGTTACGGGTCATAAGGACCTAAAGTCCCTTGACCGATATTTTCATCCGGATGCGGCTGAGTTGGCTAAACGCGCCAGGGACGTGTCTGTTGTGTAGGTAGTTCAGCCTCGAACCGATAATGAGTTGATGGGCTGAGCCCTTCAGTCTTTTGTACTTACCTCCGAACTTTGCCCTTACCCTCACCGTCATGGCGGTCTGTTCCCATCACACGGATGGAGACGGACATGTTCTCGGATGATGAACCCTCGGTCGACGAAACGATCTTCCAGGACTTGCGGCTTACTGACGGCAGTGTTGGCCGGATAAAGCTTCGCGGTTCATACCCAATCGTTGCTTCTGATGTGCCGGCTGCACTGGCGCGGGGCTTCCGACACAAGCTGACGGCGGCGGATGTTGACCGGCTTCTGGCGGCCCTGAACCATTGCTGCCGCTATTATGCGGAATCGAACATGCTGCCGGTTGTGATCGCCAGCTCTGGTGATGAGGGCAATGGTGGCAGTGCCGCCGATAGGCGCAAAGCAGGCAGCCTTGGCGACCATCAGTTGGTTCCCCAGGAATCGTTCTGGAACCCGGTCGGGCATGATGACTGGGTCAAGCTCGCTGATGGGCTGAGTTCCTATCATCGCCGTGGTGAGGCGTGCTGGCTCCTTGCCCGGACCGTCGGCAACCTGCCCTTCCACTCCCCGCTGATGGGGGTGAGCAAGGCCGGACAGGACAGGATCATCGCAGTTGACGCTCGTCTCATCCGCCTTGGCGCTCTGCGCTTGGCCGTCGGGTCTTTCGCGGCCTCGGCCGCAACCGCTGCCTGCGTCGAACTGATTGCATTGCTCGTCGAGATGCAGGGGGATCAGGACTGCAGCTGCCGCCATGGGCGTCGCATCCAGAAACTGTTTGAGGCGAGTTCGGCGCGGCTGTGGCAGTTGGCGGGCCCACCCCTGCACAGCTTGGGCGAAGCGGATGGGCCCGATCTGACCCAACTGCCCCCGTTCTGGACCGAGGCATCGATGACCTGGCTCCAGGAAATCCTTCATGCCCGTAAGGCCGGGTTTCTGCCGGGCGATGCCCTCACCCTGAGCATGCAGAAACTGTTTCTGGATATGCCCCCGCCGTGGCGGAGCGCTCCCTGCCGCCACGAACCACTGCCTGGGTGGTACGGAGGATAGTGGGCCTCAGGAACGGCAAGACCAGGATAAGGCTCAGGACGATAACCAGAATGAACTGGAGGGCGAGAGCAAAGCAGACGGCCGGCGTCCCAGGGAGAGAGAGGATGCTCCCTCCACCAAAACTGGCGGCAAGGATCGGGCAGGCACGCTCCATGGCGCCGCCGGTGAAAACAGTTTCACTGGCGCAGCCAGGCGCCCAGCTACGGGTAAGCATGGTTATGACGAGAGCGTCCTGGATCCGTCAGACCCTCTGGGCCTTAAAAGCGAAGCTGCCGCCACTCTCGTGGAGGCCAAACCTGTTGAGTTCCATTGAGAATTGACCCTCTGGAGCTGGAATTTTCACTGAGAACTGACCCATGTTTTGACCTCTCCCTGGCTTTGGTCGGGGGACCCAGGAGTGATCGACATGGCGTTATTGAGCGT
>JAKBCH010000039.1 GCA_021808055.1 Pseudomonadota bacterium
CCAACAACACCTATCGCGGGCTGGTGAAGATTATGCCCGGCGCCTCCGGTGCGCGTAACTTCACGCAATGTGATTCGCTGCTCATTGGTGACCAATGCGGCGCGCATACGGTGCCATATATCGAAAATCGCAATGCCTCGGCCAAGGTGGAACATGAAGCCACCACTTCCAAAATCGCCGAGGACCAACTTTTTTATTGCCGCTCGCGCGGGCTCTCGGAAGAGGATGCGGTGGGGCTGATCGTCAATGGCTTCTGCAAGGATGTGCTGAAGGAGTTGCCGATGGAATTCGCTGTCGAGGCACAAAAACTACTTGCTGTTTCTTTGGAAGGCTCTGTTGGCTGATGCTTGAGATCAAGAACTTACATGCGCGCATTGGCGATGCGGAAATCCTCAAAGGGATAACGCTCACCATTCCTGATGGCGAAATCCATGCCATCATGGGCCCCAATGGTGCTGGCAAATCCACGCTGTCTTACGTTCTCTCCGGCCGCGACGGCTATGAGGTGACGGAAGGCGAAGCCCTGTTCAATGGCGAGAATATTCTGGAGATGGAGCCGGAAGACCGCGCCGCCGCCGGGCTCTTTCTGGCCTTTCAATACCCGGTGGAACTGCCGGGTGTGGGCAACGCCAATTTCCTGCGCACATCACTGAACGCAATCCGCCGCAAGCGTGGTGAGGAAGAGCTGGATGCTGTTGCCTTCCTTAAACTCGCGCGTGGTGCCGTGAAGCAGCTCGCGATGAAGGAAGATTTCCTGAAACGCAACGTGAATGTCGGCTTCTCCGGCGGTGAGAAAAAACGCAACGAGATGCTGCAGATGGCGATTTTAAAGCCGCATCTCGCGATTCTGGACGAGACAGATTCCGGCCTGGATATCGACGCACTGAAGATTGTGGCCGAAGGGGTGAACACCCTGCGCGATAAGACATTCTCCGCACTGGTCATCACCCATTACCAGCGCCTGCTGGATTATATCGTCCCGGATGTGGTGCATGTGCTGGCGGGCGGGCGCATCGTGCGCTCTGGCCCCGCTTCTCTGGCGCTGGAGCTGGAAGCCAGCGGCTATGCCGGGCTGGAAGCCGCTTAACTATGAACGCTCTGCCCACCCGCAAGCTGGAAGCCTGGCGCTATACGGATTTGCGCCCGCTTTCCGCTATAAACTTTGGGGAGCCTCCGGCTGTTTCGCAAATCCCTGAATTGCCGGATTTGCCTTTCCCGCGCCAGGTGTTTTTGAACGGTGTGTTGAACGCCGCACTTTCCTCCAGCTTTGCCTATGCCAAACCCTACGCACCTTTCGCGGCGCGGGGCACGCAGCCCATGGCATTGATCAATGCTGAACATGCCAAGGGCGGCATCAATATCGAAATTCCAGCCGGGCAGGATGCCGGGGAGTTGCTGCTGGTATCACAGGCTTCAGGTGCGGCACCTTTTGCTTTCCACCCGCGCCACCGCGTAAAGCTGGGGCAGGGGGCAAAGCTTACGCTCATCGAGCTTGATAAAGGCGAAGGCACGTATTGGCAGAATGCGGTGTTCGAAATTGAGGTGGAGGCCGGTGCCAAATTCCAGCATTTCCGCTTGCAGCAAGAGAGCACGGAAGCCTTCAACACCACAACCATCCATGCAGACATCGCGGGCGATGCCGCTTACGAGCATTTTACACTCACGCTCGGCGCCAAGATCTCTCGCACAGAGATTGAGGCGAATCTGCTGGGCCAGACCGCACTCGCCCACCTTAACGCCGCACAACTTCTGGGCGGCACGCAGCATGGTGATTTCACCACCATCATTCGCCACAAAGCACCGAACTGCCCTTCGCGCCAGACGGTGAAATCCGTGCTCGCGGGGCGGGCGCGCGGTGTCTTCCAGGGCAAGATCGAGGTGGACCAGATCGCTCAGAAGACCGACGGCTACCAGATGAGCCAGGCGCTGCTGCTCTCGCCGGAAGCCGAGATGGATATCAAGCCAGAGCTGCAAATCTTCGCGGATGACGTAAAGTGCAGCCATGGTGCCACCATCGGCGCGCTGGATGAAGAGCAAGTGTTCTACCTGCGCTCGCGTGGAATCCCTGAGGCAGATGCACGGCAAATCCTTATCCGCGCTTTTCTTGAGGAAGCCCTCGAGCCGGTGACGCATGATGCCTCCCGCGACCTCTTTGAAGCGGCTTTGGAACAGTGGTGGGGTCGGCAATGAGTATCACCACGCTACCTATGGACGTTCATGCCATCCGCCAGGATTTTCCCATCCTGTCGCAGAAAGTGCATGGCAAGCCTTTCGTGTTTCTGGATTCAGGCGCCTCCGCGCAGAAGCCCAAACAGGTGATCGAGGCGATGCGCTTCGTGATGGAAGAGCAATACGCCAACGTCCATCGCGGTTTGCATTACATGTCCGAAAAAGCTTCGGACGCGTATGAGAACGTGCGCGACAAGGTGGCGGAACTGCTCAACGCGGGTAGCCGGGAGGAGATCGTCTTCACCCGCAACGCCACGGAGAGCATCAATCTGGTGGCTTACACCTGGGGCCGCACGGCGCTGAAGCCAGGGGACGTGGTGGCGGTTTCCGAAATGGAGCATCACGCCAATCTCGTACCTTGGCAGATGCTGCGCGATGCCCACGGCACGGAACTCCGAATCATCAAGATCACCGATTCCGGCGAGCTGGACTGGGATTCGCTCGAAGAAGTCTTCGCGGATGGCAAGGTGAAGCTGTTGGCACTCACCCATATGTCCAACGTGCTGGGCACCTACACGCCGGCTGAGCGCCTGGCGAAATTTGCGCACGCGCACGGTGCTAAAATCCTACTGGATGGTTCCCAGGCCATTGTTCACCGTGCTGTGGATGTGCGGGCCATCGACGCAGATTTTTACGTGTTCTCCGGCCATAAACTTTACGGCCCTACCGGCATCGGTGTGCTTTACGCCAAGGCTGAAATCCTGGATGCGATGCCGCCTTTCATGGGCGGTGGGGACATGATTGCCTCCGTTTCCTACCAGAAATCCACCTGGGCCAGGCCGCCGCATCGGTTTGAGGCTGGCACGCCCGCCATCATTGAAACCATCGGCTTAGGCGCTGCCATCGATTATGTCCGTGCCATCGGCTTCGATGCCATCGCGGCGCATGAGCAACAGCTTACCGAACACGCGCTGGCTACACTCAACCAGGTCGAGGGGCTGCGGATTCTCGGTTCCGCGCAGGATCGCGGCGGCGTGATTTCCTTCGTGATGAAAGACGCCCATGCGCATGACATCGCGACATTGCTGGACCGCCAGGGAATCGCTGTGCGCGCCGGGCACCACTGCGCCGAGCCGCTGATGGGCCGCCTCGGCGTTTCCAGCACCGCGCGTGCCACCTTTGGCCTCTACACTTTGCCCGAGGAGATCCACGCGCTGGCAACCGGGCTGGAGAGGGTGCGGAAGATTTTCGCATGAGCGATTCGCTTTACCAATCCATTGTGCTTGAACGCGCTCGCAACCCGCTTCACGCGGGCCGGCCAGCCGTGTTCAACGCCGAGGGGCGAAGCGAAAATCGCATGTGTGGAGACATAATCAGCATCTTTCGCGGCGCGGAAGGCTGGCGCCACGAAGCGCGCGGTTGTGCTATCCTCATCGCCAGCGCAGAGCTGATGTGCGACGTGGCCACCGGCAAAACGGCCGCTGAGATCGCCATATTAAGTGGGATGTTTGAGAAACTCGTAAACACCGGGGAAGTAAACCCGGAATTGGGAGACCTGAATGCGCTTGCAAGCATTGCGCAATATCCTTCCCGGCTTCGGTGCGCGACACTCCCCTGGAGCGCCCTTGGAAACGCCATCGCTGGAGATGCCGAAAATGGCTGAGCCGGTGCAGGAGCCTGAACAGATGCAGCCGGTCACGAGCTGGACGCCCGATGGTGAAACTGCGCCTCGCGTTTCTGAGGAGGCTGTGATCGGTGCCATTTGCACCGTGTACGATCCGGAAATCCCGGTGAATATCTACGAACTTGGCCTTATCTATGCGGTTGAGATCGCGGAGAACGGCAATGTGAAGGTTGAGATGACCCTCACCGCGCCGGGCTGCCCCTCGGCGCAAGAACTGCCGGAAATGGTGAAGCATGCCATTGCGCAGATCGACGGTGTGGCTGACATCGAGGTTGATACCGTATGGGACCCGCCATGGGACCAGAGCCGGATGAGCGAAGAGGCTCGTCTTTCGTTGAACATGTTTTGAGGTGACGAAATGGAAGTGACCCAAACCTCCGCCCCGAAACGGCGTGAACTCCCGCCGCTGATGACGCTAACGGATGCTGCCATGGACCGCCTGCGCCGCCTTTATGCGGGCGGTGAGAAAGGCAAGCTGCTGCATATTTCCGTTGGCACCAAGGGCTGCTCTGGGATGTCTTACCAGATGAGCTGGGTGGAAGAACCGAGCCCCACGGATGAGGTTGTGAAATCGCAGGACCTCACTGTGCTGGTGGACCGCAAGGCAACATTGTTTCTCATCGGCACGGTGATGGATTACCGCCAGGACAAGTTAACAAGCGGCTTTACCTTCGAGAACCCGAACGAGAAAGGCCGCTGCGGCTGCGGCGAAAGTTTTCACGTTTAAGCCGCCAGCGTCACACTCACAGGCACGTGGTCGCTCGGCTGGGTTTTGGCCCGCTCATCCTTATGGATGGTCACTGAAATCAGCCGCTCTGCCAGCCTGGGTGAGAGCAATGCGTGGTCTATTCTCAGGCCCACATTCCTGTCCCAGGCGCCGGCCTGATAATCCCAGAATGTGTAAAACGTCTCTTTTGGGTGCAGTGCGCGCACGGCCTCGGTTAGCCCGGTGTGCAAAAGCGCATGAAACGCCGCGCGGGTTTCCGGGCGGATCAGCGCGTCATTGGCAGGCAGGGCGCGGGGAGCAAAATCCGCGTCGGTCGGGCAAACATTATAATCGCCCGCGAGAATGAAATCCTCATCTGATTCCATCATCGCCGCCGCATGTTCGCGTAGTGCCGCCATCCAGTGCAGCTTGTACTGGTAACCTGTATCCCCGCCGGAATTGCCGTTGGGCAGATAGAGCCCGCCAATTTTCATGCCCCGCGCTTTCACTTCAACGAAGCGCGCATGGGCATCTTCCTCATTCATGCCCGGCAGGCGGCGGTGCGTCACCTCAACGCCACCCTTATGCAGAATGGCGACACCATTATAGGATTTCTGCCCGACAATCTCGGCCTCATACCCCAGCGCTGAGAACGCCATTGCGGGGAATTGATGCGCTTCGCATTTAATCTCTTGCAGCAATAAGAAATCCGGTTGTTCGCGCGCCAGAAAATCCGCGACATGCGCTTCGCGCGTGCGCACGGAGTTCACGTTCCAGGTGGTGATTTTAGTCAACGGAGAACGAGGTGCCGCAGCCGCAGGAGGCCGTTGCGTTCGGGTTCTTGATCAGAAAATGCGCGCCCATCAGCGCGTCACTAAAATCAAGTTCCGCGCCGCCCAGAAAATCCAGGCTTACCGGGTCCACGAACACAGTGGCACCGTCGCGTTCCAGCACCAGATCGTCCGGTGCCCGCGCATCCGTCAGGTCAAACTTATATTGCAGGCCGGAGCAGCCACCGGCCAGCACCTCCACCCGCAGCGCCTTAGCGGCGGGTTCGCCGGCCAGAATCTCCGCCACCCTGGCGGCGGCGGCGGCGGAAATGGCAAAAGGGGCGATCACGTCGTTCATAAGCAATATATAGCGCGGCTGGGCCTTGGAGGTAAGGCCACGCTGTTCTAAAGCCCTGCTTATGATGAAAGCCCCTTATGCTGTACAGGAGCAGGAAACGCGTGGGCGCGCCCATTATCAGGCGCGTTCAGATGATCGCAGCCCCTATCAGCGCGACCGCGACCGCGTGGTGCACTGCTCGGCCTTTCGCAAGCTGCAATATAAAACCCAGGTTTTCATCAATCGTGAGGGGGATTTCTACCGCACGCGCCTAACCCACAGCCTGGAAGTGGCCCAGATTGCCCGCGCCATTGCCCGCGCCTTGGCGTTTGATGAAGATCTCACCGAATGCCTGGCTTTGGCGCATGATTTGGGCCACCCGCCATTTGGCCATGCGGGTGAAAAGGGGCTGGACGAAGCGCTGAAGGATTTCGGTGGGTTCGACCATAACGACCAGAGCTTCCGCGTCGTCACCCAGCTTGAGCAGCGCTATGCGGCGTTTGATGGGTTGAACCTCACCTGGGAAAGCCTGGAAGGGTTGGCCAAGCATAACGGCCCCTTGAAAAACCCGCCGCCGACCATCGCCGGGTTCGATGCGCAAACCAGCCTGGACCTTGCCCGCCAAACCTCAGGTGAGGCGCAAATCGCCGCGTTTTCAGATGATATTGCCTATAACACCCATGATTTGGATGATGGCTTGCGCGCTGGGTTGTTCAGCTTTGAGGACATCCTGCCTTTGCCTATCATTGGTGATCTGTTGCGCGAGGCGCGCAGCCGCACCGATGAACCGCACCGTATCCGCGCCGAGCTTAGCCGCAGCGTGATCAATGCCCTGGTGCATGATGCGTTGGCTGAAAGCGGGCGCCGTCTGGCGGCACTCAGCCCCAAACGCGCTGAAGATATCCGCGCCGCCGCGACCCCGGTTATCGCCTTCTCAGAAGAATTCCGGGTGGCGAATATCGAACTGAAACGCTTTCTCATGGCGCGCATGTACCGGCATTGGAAGCTGAACCGCATGAACCATAAATGCGCCAACGTGACGCGCACTTTGGGCAGCCTGCTGCTGCGTAACCCGGAATTGCTGCCGGATGACTGGCGCGGGCGCGCTGGCAAAGGCGAAACCCCGCAGGCCGCCGCTACGGTGCGCGATTATGTTGCCGGTATGACCGACCGCTACGCCCTGGATGAATTTTCCCGTTTGACCGATCCATCGGTCCCCGCTTGAGAGAGATGATGCAAGACGAAAATCTGTTCGCCGCCCTGCGTGGCGAGGTTCTCACCGCCCTGGAAGCCCTGGCCCCCGGCCTGGCGCCGGAAATTCTGGCGCGCGTGGAAGTTACCCCCACCAAGGATGCGGCCCACGGGGACATGGCGACCAATGCCGCCATGATCGCCGCCAAGCCCGCGGGCAAAAACCCGCGTGAGCTGGCCGCCTTGCTGGTGGAGGCGCTCGGCGCTTGCGCTGGAATTACTAAGGCCGAAGCGGCGGGGCCGGGCTTTGTGAATCTGACCCTCTCGCCTGCTCTGCTGCTGGCGCAACTGCCCGTCATTCTGAATGCCCAGGAGGCTTTCGGCCAAGGCGCATCTCGCGCGCGCAAGATCAATGTGGAATATGTTTCCGCTAACCCCACCGGGCCGCTGCATGTCGGCCATTGCCGGGGGGCCGTGGTGGGCGATGCGCTGGCCAATTTGCTTACCAAAGCGGGTTATGACGTCACCAAGGAATATTACATCAACGATGCCGGGGCGCAGGTTCTGGCCTTGGCCCGTTCGGTTTATGTCAGGTATCTGGAGGCGCTGAAGCTCTCGCCGGAGGCCTATATCGAAACCGTGCCCGGCGGAATGCAATATGGCGGGGCGTATCTCATCCCCATCGGCGAGGCTTTGGCTGAGAAATATGGCGATGAATATGCCGAAACCCCGGAAGCCAACTGGCTGGATATTTTCCGGGATTTCGCGGTGAGCCGCATGATGGAGATGATCCGCGAGGATCTGGCAGCACTTGGCGTGCGGCACGATGTGTTCTCCTCCGAACGCGCGCTGGTTGAGAATGGCGGCGTGGAGCGCGGCTTGCAGGTGCTGCGCGGAAAAGGCCTGATCTATCGCGGCATATTGGAACCGCCGAAAGGCAAAACACCTGAGGATTGGGAGCCCCGAGAGCAAGAGCTTTTCCGCTCAACCGAATATGGTGATGACGTGGACCGCCCCATCGCCAAATCTGACGGCAGCTTTACCTATTTCGCCAACGACATCGCCTACCATGCAGACAAGGTGGCGCGCGGTTGCCCGGACCTTATCGACGTTCTGGGGGCCGACCATGGCGGTTATGTGAAGCGGATGCAGGCGGCGGTGAAGGCGCTTTCCGGCGGGCGGCTGGATGTGGTCCTCTGCCAGATCGTGAAAGTGATGAAGGACGGCGAGCCGGTTAAAATGTCTAAGCGTGCCGGCACCTTCGTGGAGCTGCGGGACCTGATCGACGAGGTTGGGCCGGATGCGGTGCGCTTCCTTATCCTGATGCGCAAGGCCGACGCGCAGATGGATTTCGACCTTAACGCTGCCGTGGCGCAGACCCGCGAAAACCCGGTGTTCTACGTGCAATATGCCCATGCGCGCTGCCGCTCCGTGCTGCGCGCCGCCCCCGCCCCCTCGGCCAAGGCGGATTTCTCTACCCTCACGGCACCTGAGGAGATGGCGCTGCTGCGCCGCCTCATCACCTGGCCGCGGTTGGTGGAGCAGGCCGCCGAGGCGCGCGAGCCGCATAGGGTTGCTTTTTTCCTCTATGAATTGGCTTCGGATTTCCACGCCCTCTGGAACGCAGGGCGGGAGAATACCGCCTTACGTTTCCTGCAAGACGACAAACCGGCGGAGACGACGGCGCGCATCGGGCTTGTGGCGGCCACCGCCATCGTGCTTCGCTCTGGGCTTGCCGTGCTGGGGGTGAACCCGGTTGAGGAAATGAGGTAAGGCTTGCAGGAGGAAGACGACGATTTCCTGTACCGTCCGCACCGCGCCAGGGGGCAGCGGCTGGACCCCGCGATCAAGCGCATGGCGATGGCGGCTGGCGGTGTTTCGGTGCTGGTTATCGTCATCGCCTGGGTTTGGAGCGGCATTCACCCTTATACTTTTGGGCCGCCGCCGGTCATAAGCCCGCCCGCGACACCGCTGCGCATTGTGCCAGCAGACCCCGGCGGCATGGTGGTGCCGGGGGCGGATATTCCGATCATGTCCGGTGATATGGATGCGGGTGGTGCGCCGCATCTGGCCCCGGCTACGCAAGCGCCTGATATTGCGGCATTAAACCAGGCTGCCGGACTTAACCCGCCGGTGCCCGCCACCCAGGCCCCACCGCAAACCGCCAGCACGGTAGCACCCCCTGCCACAGATGCGCCAAAGGCTGTGATACCCGCTTCATCTCAGGCGCCGCGCCCTGGCTCCATTGCCACCAGTGCCGCCGCCGCGAAGAGCATGACCGCCGTGCAGCTTGCCGCCACCAGCGATGAGGACGGCGTTTTGGCCGTCTGGGTGAAGCTTCAACAGAAATTCCCGGATTTGCTGAAAGGAAGGCAACCCGAGATCATCCCGGCCATCGTCAATGGCCAGAGCCTTTGGCGGCTACGGGTTGGGGGGTTTGCCTCGGCTAACGCGGCTAAAAGCTTTTGCGACGATCTGACTTCCAAGGGTGCGGCATGCACCGTGGCGGCGTTTTGAAACCGGCTATTTTAGGTATTTCCGGGCTGGTGTTAACCACGCAAGAGCGTGCGCTTTTGCAGGAGCACCAGCCGCGTGGGGTTATTCTGTTCGCGCGGAATATTAATAACCGCAAGCAACTTATTGATCTTAATGCTGATTTAAAAGAAACCTTGCCGCCCGGCGCGGTTTTAATGGTGGATCAGGAGGGCGGGCGTGTGGCGCGGCTTAAACCCCCGCATTGGCCCGCATTGCCTCCCGCGGGCAGCCTGCGCACTGAGGAAGAGGCATTCGCGCATGGCCGCGCGCTGGGGAAAATGGTGCGCGAGGCCGGGTTCACCAGCACCGCCGCCCCGGTGCTGGATATCCGTGTGCCTGGCGCTTCCGATGTGGTGGGCGACCGCGCCATTACTGGCGATGCCGCCACAGTGGGTCGGCTGGGTGGGGAAATCGCCAGAGGCATAATAGCTGAAGACGTGCTGCCGGTGATGAAGCACTTGCCCGGCCATGGCAGGGCGTTGGTTGATTCTCATATTGCCCTGCCACGCGTGCCGGAGCTGACAGAGGATGATCTGCTGCCGTTTATCGCCAATAACAGCCTCCCCTGGGCAATGACGGCGCATGTGGTTTACGAGCAATATGATCCTGTAAATCCAGGCACTTTGTCTGAAATTGTCATTCGGGACCTCGTCCGCACGCGCATTGGCTTTAAAGGCGTTCTTGTATCGGATGACCTTGCCATGGGCGCGCTGAGCGGCACGCCAGCAGAACGCGCCATTCGCGCGTTGGCGGCGGGGTGCGACATCGCGCTCTATTGCCCAGGCGATTTTGAAGGCAACCGTGCCGTACTGGAGGCACTGTAGTCGTGCCACATTTCCTGCTCATCATTCTTGCTCTGGCTGCCGCCATCATCATGCACGAGCTGGCGCATGGTGTTGTGGCCTATTGGCTGGGTGATTACACCGCCCGTTGGGCCGGGCGTCTCACGCTGAATCCGCTGAAGCATATAGACAAAACCGGCAGCATCGTCGTGCCGCTGGTGCTGGCGGTGGGGCAGTTTCTCACGCTGGGGCGGGTTGCGTTTCTTTATGGCTGGGCGAAGCCAGTTCCGGTCAATCCTGTTAATTTGCGGCTGGGAAATTACCGCAATGCCAGGCGGTTGATGGCGATTGTTGCCGTGACGGGGCCGATCATGAATTTTATTCTGGCGCTGGCGGGCGGCTTTGCCATGCACGCGGCGGTGGCAATGCACTCAATCCAGTTCGTGGATTTTCTGGCCTATTTCATCCAGATCAATCTGGTGCTGGGCCTGTTCAATCTTATCCCGCTGCCGCCAATGGATGGCGGGCGCATTGCTGTGGGAGTGTTGCCGCTGCCGCTGGCCATAAAGCTCGCCCAGGCGGAAAAAATTGGCATCGCGGTGGTGTTGCTGGTGTTGTTCGTGTTGCCGCTTACCTTGGCGCAGTTTGGTATTCAGTTCGACCCGTTTCGTGAGGTGATGGAGTTAGTTCTGCCAGCAGCGGAGCGCGTGGTGCTGGTGCTGACGGGGAATGGCGTTGGAAACAACTGAAGCCCTTGTTCTGAAACTGGAAGGCTTTGAAGGCCCGCTGGACCTGCTGCTGGAACTCGCCCGCACCCAGAAAGTGGACCTCGCCAAAATCTCCATTCTGCAACTCGTTGAGCAATTCTTGGCGGTCATTGAGGGTGCAAGGCGGGTGCGGCTTGAGCTGGCGGCGGACTGGCTGGTGATGGCGGCCTGGCTCACCTGGCTGAAATCCCGCCTGCTGGTGCCCCAGCTTGGCGAGCCGGAGGATGCCGAGATTGCGGCGGATATTCTGCAGGCCCGGTTGATGGACCTCCAGGCTATGCGTGAGGCCGCGAAATGGATGGGTGCCCGCCCGCAACGGGGCTGGGACGTATTTGAGCGTGGTGTCCCGGAGGAGTTGACGGAGCTCGACCGCTCCCGCCTGAAGCTTGAAATGGCGGGGCTGCTTTCGGCGTATCTCGCGGCGCGGCGCCGGGCGGGGGGCAAGCAGCAATACCGACCAAAGCCGATGGTGTATTTTTCGGTGCAGGATGCCTTGCAGCGGGTTGGGCGGCTTTTGGGCTCCCTGCCGGACTGGACCAGTTTGGAGCAATTTTTGCCTGAAGGGCTGGAGGATGGCACGCCACGCCGGGCAGCCATCTCCTCAACCCTTATCGCGGGGCTGGAAATGGCCAAGTCTGGGCAGTTAGATTTAAGACAGGATGAGAGATTTGGACCGATTCTGATGCGGCAGACAAAGGAAGGCGATGGATTTGACGGCTGAGTTCACCCCGGCGATGCGTTTGGCGGAAGCAGCGATTTTTGCCGCCACCCAGCCGGTTACGCCACGAATGCTGGCCAATTTGCTGCCTGAAGATGCCGATGTGGACGCTGTGATGGCGGCGCTGACATTGGCCTATGAAACGCGCGGGGTGAATATTGCCGCCATCGGCGGGGGCTGGCAGTTCCGTACGGCGCCGGACCTCGCCCCATTTTTACGCAAAGTGGTGGAGCTGCCGCGCCGCCTGCCGCGCGTGGCGATGGAGAGCCTCGCCATCATCGCCTATCACCAGCCCGTTACCCGCACCGAGATTGAGGAAATTCGCGGCGCAGCACTTTCTCAGAACACGCTGGATCTGCTGCTGGAAAACGGTTTGGTAACGCCCAAGGGCCGTAAGGAAACCCCAGGCCGCCCAACGCTTTGGGGCACCACACCTGCGTTTCTGGCGCAGTTCGGGTTGAACGATCTACGCGAGCTGCCCAAGCGCGAGGAGCTGCTGATCGACCCAACCGGCCCCGCGCATGCGCCGATGCCGGAGGCGGAATTGCCCATGGAGCCGGAATGAGCGAGCTGCGCATCACCCGGCAAACATTGATGGACGGTTCGCTGCGCGCCCGCCAACGGGAATATTCCGAGAAATACCCTGACATGCGCTGGCGGACCGATGCCGAGATGGCGGCGCTGTTTGAGCAAACCATGGGCGAGCACCCGCCGGGCGAGGATTTATGGGTATTCGGCTATGGCTCGCTCATTTGGAACCCGGCTTTTGAGTATGAGGAACAGAGCTGTGCTTTGCTGCGCGGCTGGCACCGGCGGTTCTGCCTCAAGCTGCATATGGGCCGCGGCACGCCTGAAACGCCTGGGCTGATGCTGGCGCTGGATAAAGGCGGTGCCTGCCGGGGCGTTGCCTTTCGCATAAAGGCCAAGAAAATCCGGCAGGAGCTGGCGCTTATCTGGCAGCGGGAAATGTATGGCGGGGCCTATAATGCCCGCTGGGTGAAGCTGGAGGCCGGGCAAAACCGCATGCGCGCCATCACCTTTGTCATCAATCCTCGTCATCCGCGTTACATCAAGGATCTCACCACGGAAGAGACGGCGACGTTGATCGCTTCCGGCCGGGGAGACCTTGGCACCTGCCGGGAATATTTTGACAATACCGTGGCACATCTAAAGGCGCTGGGGGTGCAGGACGCTGCCCTTGCGCGCATTGCCGCGTCTTTGCCATCCGCGTGATGGCCTGCTAGCAAGCCTGCAATGTTTGGATTGTCTTGGGGTGAGATCGGGCTGATCATGGCGGTGGCGCTTATCGCCATTGGGCCAAAGGATCTGCCTGTCGCTATTCGCACCGTTACCGGGTTGATCAAGAAAGCCCGGGGCATGGCCGCTGAATTCCAGGGTCATGTGGATGAGATGATGCGCGAGGCGAACCTCTCCGATGTAAAAGGCGAGATCGACAAGCTCCGCCGGTTCGATTTCCGCACCGCCGCCGAGACCGCGCTGGACCCTGACGGAACGCTGCGCGCTTCGGTGAGGGAGGTAAATGACGGTGTAGCCGTCATGCCCTACAAGCCGCCAGCCCCGGTGGAGGAAGCTCTGCCGGATTCGCCCGCTTTTATTCCGCCGGATGCCGCGCGTAAGCCGCTGGTCCCGGCTTTTATTCCCCCCGGCACCAGGCGTTGGGGTTTTTAGCGCATGGCCGATGATGATGAGATCAACGACAAGGAAATGCCGCTGCTTGAGCATCTGGGGGAACTGCGCCGCCGGTTGATCTGGTCGGCGGCTACATTTCTTGTTTGCTTTGTCGGCTGCTATCATTTCGCACCAAGAATTTACGATTTTCTGGCAGCTCCGCTGGCGCACGCGCTGGAAGCGCAAGGCCACAAGCCGGAACTTATCTATACCGCGCTCTACGAGGCTTTTTTTACCTATGTGAAAGTTGCGGTGTTTGCGGCGGCGTTCATCTCATTCCCCGTGGTAGCCGTACAAATATGGCTGTTTGTGGCGCCGGGCTTGTACAAACGTGAAAAACGCGCGCTGCTGCCTTTTCTTCTCGCCACGCCGATATTGTTTTTTGCAGGTGGAGCGCTGGCTTATTATGTTTTCTTCCCCGTAGCCTGGAAGTTTTTTCTCTCCTTCCAGCAATCGGGTGGGGCAGTTGATATTGAATTGCTACCGAAAGTGGCGGATTATTTGAATATCGTTATGAAACTGATCTTCGCTTTCGGGCTCAGTTTCGAACTGCCTGTGCTGCTGACGCTGCTGGGTAAGGTTGGTATCGTTTCCTATGCGATGCTCAAGAAGTACCGGCGCTATGCTTATGTAGGTTGCTTCATCGTCGCGGCAATCATGGCGCCGCCGGATGTGCCGAGCCAATGTATCATGGCCGGGCTGCTGATTTTCCTGTTCGAGATTTCACTGTTTTTAGTGCGGATTGTCGAACCAAAATACGAAGCCGAAACCGAAGAAGATAAAGACGCCGAACATGCATGATATTAAAATGATCCGCGAGGATGCAGCAGGGTTTGATGCGGGACTGGCCCGCCGTGGCCTTCCGCCGCTTTCCAAGGAAATATTGGCGCTGGACGAGCAGCGCCGGGCGGCTTTGGCCAGGCAGCAGGAATTGCAGGCGGAACGCAACGCGGTTTCCAAGAAAATCGGCGAGGCGAAGCGCAACAAACAGGATAGCGCGGGCTTGGAAGCCGAAGGAACAAGGCTTCGCGGCGAAATTGAGGCGCTGGACGCGGAAGGGCCGCGGCTGGACGCGTTGTTGCGCGACACGCTGAGCAAGATTCCCAATTTGCTTGATGCGGAAGTGCCGGAAGGCAAGGACGAAGCTGAAAACCGCCAGGAAAAACTCTGGGGCGCGCCGCGTGAGTTTAGCTTCACCCCGAAACAGCATTTCGAGCTGGGCGAGGCGCTGGGGCTGATGGATTTCGCTGGGGCCGCCAAGCTGGCGGGCGCACGCTTTACCGTGTTGAAAGGCGCACTTGCCCGGCTAGAACGCGCGCTTGGGCAGTTTATGCTGGACACGCACACTGGCGAATTCGGCTATTCAGAAACCGTTGTGCCTTTGTTGGTGAACGACGCGACGATGTACGGCACCGGCCAATTGCCGAAATTTGCCGAGGATTTGTTTAAAACCACCGATGAGCGCTGGCTGATCCCCACCGCTGAGGTGCCGCTGACCAACCTTGCCGCCGGAGACATTATTCCAGCGGCGAAGCTGCCAATGCGGATGACCGCCCTTTCTTATTGCTTTCGGTCGGAGGCTGGTTCAGCGGGGCGTGATGTGCGCGGCATGCTGCGCCAGCACCAGTTCAGCAAGGTTGAGCTGGTGAGCATCACCACGCCTGAGCAGAGCTGGGAGGAGCATGAGCGCATGACCCGCGCTGCCGAAACAGTGCTGGAACGGCTCGGTCTGCCATACCGGCGGATGTTGCTGTGCGCGGGGGATACAGGGTTTTCAGCCGCCAAAACCTATGATCTGGAGGTTTGGATGCCGGGGCAAGGGACGTACCGGGAGATTTCCTCCTGCTCCAACACGCTCTCCTTCCAGGCGCGGCGGATGAATGCGCGTTACCGCGCAAGTGAAGGCAAGCCCGAATTCGTCCATACGTTGAATGGTTCCGGCCTCGCGGTGGGGCGCGCGCTTATCGCCGTGATGGAGACTTATCAGAACGAGGATGGCTCCATTACCGTGCCGGATGCGTTGCGGCCTTACATGGGCGGGCTGGACAAGATCATCGCCGTTTGAGTTAACAGACGCGCCGCCGCAAATTTTGAGGATAAGAAGATGAGCATCGATTTAAAAGCCGCCATTGAATCTGCCTGGGAAAACCGGGCCAATATTTCGCCCGCCACGATAGGCGGTGAGCGCGCGGCGATTGAGGCGGCTTTGACGCTGCTGGATGCTGGCAAGGTGCGCGTGGCGGAGCCGGGCGCGGATGGCTGGGTGGTAAACCAGTGGCTGAAGCAGGCGGTGCTGCTTTCTTTCCGCCTGCACGCCAATGTGCTGCAAGGGGGTGCTGGTGGCGCCCCGGTGTTCGACAAGGTGGCAATTAAATTCGCAGGCTGGGACGAAGCGCGCTTTGCCGATGCCGGTATGCGTGCCGTGCCGGGTGCGGTGGTGCGCCGTTCCGCTTACATTGCCCCCGGCGTGGTGCTGATGCCGAGCTTTGTGAATGTCGGTGCCTATGTGGGCGAAAACACGATGATCGACACATGGTCCACCGTTGGGTCTTGCGCGCAGATCGGCAAAAATTGCCACATCTCGGGCGGGGTTGGCATTGGCGGGGTGCTGGAGCCGTTGCAGGCGAACCCGGTGATCATCGAAGATGATTGCTTTATCGGCGCGCGGTCTGAGGTGGCGGAAGGCGTGATCGTGGGGCAGGGGGCGGTGCTCTCCATGGGCGTGTTCCTGGGTGCCTCCACCCGCATTGTGGACCGCGAGACCGGCGAAATATTCTACGGCAAGGTGCCGCCTTATTCCGTGGTGGTGCCGGGCACGCTGCCGGGCAAAACGCCCACAGCACCTAGCCTTTCCGCCGCAATTATCGTGAAACGGGTGGATGCGCAGACGCGTTCCAAAACCTCCATCAACGAGTTGCTGCGCGCGTGATCTCCGCCCCCGCCCTGTTGCGCGATCTGCTGCGCTGCGCTTCCGTCACACCGGCGGATGCCGGGGCGCAAGCCGTGCTGATCAGCGCTCTGGAAGAGCTGGGGTTTGAGATAACGCGGTTGCGTTTCGGCGAGATTGAGAATTTCTTTGCAGAGCGGCCTGGCCCCGGGCGGCATCTTTGTTTCGCGGGCCATACAGATGTTGTGCCGGCCGGCGAGGGCTGGTCGCACGGTCCATTCGCGGGCGTGGAGCAGGATGGCGTGATTTATGGGCGCGGCGCGGTCGATATGAAAGGCGGCATTGCCGCCTTCGTTGCCGCCTGTTCGCGTGCGCCGGGGCATGTCTCGTTGCTGATTACCGGCGATGAGGAAGCCGAGGCGGTTGATGGCACTGTGCGGGTGCTGGAATGGATGCAAGCCCAAAGCAAAATCCCGGACTTCTGCGTGGTCGGCGAGCCAACCTCCACGTCCCGGCTGGGCGATGTGATAAAAGTGGGGCGCCGCGGCAGCCTCAACGCCACCATCGTCGTGCCCGGCCGCCAGGGCCATGTGGCTTATCCGCATCTGGCGGAAAATGCGGTGCATAGATTGGTGCCGGTGCTTGCCGAGCTTATGGCCACAAAGCTGGATGAAGGCTCAGAATTTTTCGACCCGTCATCATTGCAGGTTACTTCTGTCGATGTCGGGAACAAGGCGACGAACGTGATTCCTGGCGAGGCGGTAGCCAGGCTGAACATACGGTTCAACGATCTGCATTCTGGGGCCTCGTTAACGGC
>JAKBCH010000040.1 GCA_021808055.1 Pseudomonadota bacterium
GGGGGGGGGGGGGGGGGGGGGTACGTCACCTCTTCTGCATGCTTTAACCATAATCTTTGCGCACTTCTACGCCCACAGGAGTCCCAGAGTAGTAAGCCGAGGCCTCTGCGCTTCTTCGACGAACCAGCCCCGGCAGTCTTTTCCTTGCAGCACACACCCACTTCATCAGCTCAGCGGGGACGCTTTCGTGTCGCCCAGCTTTACCTTTAACCCCAGTGTCGAGCACTGTAGCGCCCCAGCACCGAGGTTGAAGGTGAAAAAGACCAGCGCATCGAACTGCCCGTCCGTAATTGGTACCGAGATCAGCCGCAGCAAAGCTTGCTCGGCGATTTTCACGTCCTCACGCAAAAATTTGGTGGAGCTAAGCGGAATCGAACCGCTGACCTTCTGCATGCCATGCAGACGCTCTACCAATTGAGCTATAGCCCCATATCTTTCGCTTGAGCGCGGTATAATCCGGGTTCCGTTCGCCATGCAAGGGGTCAGGCAAGAAAATCCACCCTCCCCGCTCCCAGCCTTCCCCCGGCCCGCAAAACCGGCTAACCCCCGGCAATGGTCAAAGTTCGCTTCGCCCCCAGCCCTACGGGCTATCTGCATGTTGGCAACGCCCGCGCGGCCCTGGTGAATTTTCTGTTCGCCCGGCATGAAGGCGGGCAATTATTGCTGCGGCTGGACGACACCGACACCGAGCGCGGCCGCCCGGAATATGAGCAGGGCATTTACGATGATCTGCGCTGGCTGGGGATTGAGTGGGACGAGCAGGCCCGGCAATCTGACCGGTTTGCGCGCTATGCGGAGGTGGCCGAGGCGTTGAAAGCCTCTGGCCGACTTTACCCTTGCTTTGAGAACGAGGACGAGCTGGCCGCCAAGCGCGCCGCGCTGGTAAAGCGCAAACTGCCCCCGGTTTATGACCGCCACGCTTTGACCATGACGCCAGAACAGCGCGCCGCCGCTGAAGCCAATGGCAAAAAACCCTATTGGCGCTTCAAACTTTCAGACGAGGCGGTGAGCTGGAACGATTTGGTTCTCGGTTCTCGTAATATAAAGCTCAGCACCGTGTCAGACCCCGTGCTGATCCGCGCGGATGGCTCGCCGCTCTATACCTTCACCTCGGTGGTGGATGACGCGGATATGGGCATCACCCATATCATCCGGGGGGAGGATCATGTCTCCAATACCGCCGTGCAGATTGATCTTTTCAGGGCTGTCACCCGAAACCCTGTTCCGCGTTTCGCCCATCTACCACTGATTTCCGGCGGAGATGGGGAGAAGCTATCCAAGCGTATCGGCTCCATCTCGCTGAAATCGCTCCGCAAGGATGGCATCGAGCCCGCTGCCATCACCGCTTATCTGGCCCGGCTGGGCACCAGCAAGGATGCCGCCCCCTTGCCGATGGCGGAGCTGGTCGCGCAGTTTTCGCTGAGTGATTTCTCCCGCTCGCCACCGCGATTCGATGCGGCACAATTGCTGGGGCTGAACCGCAAGCTACTGCACAATATGCCGTTTGAGGCGGTGCAGGAGCGCCTGCCCGAAGGTGCCACCCCGGCGTTTTGGGAGGCCGTGCGCGGCAATTTGGACATGCTCACCGAAGCCCGGCGTTGGTGGGCTGTTGTGCAGGGCGAGATTATCACGCCCGCGCTGCTGCCCGAGGCGCTGCCGGTGGCGGTGGCGGCACAGCAAACAATACCCGCCGAGATGACGCCAGAAAGTTGGAAAGCCTGGGCCGCCGCCATTGCCGCTGCCACCGGGGCCAAGGGCAAGGCGCTGTATCAGCCGCTGCGCCTGGCGCTGACCGGCGAGGAGCATGGGCCGGAGATGGCTCCCCTGCTGGCGTTGATGGGCCAGGAGCGCGCGGCAAAACGCCTTGCCGCCTGCGTTGCCGCCAGCGCCCACCCCGGCTAAAGACAAACCCGGCAAAAAGGAAAGAGCCGCGTGGTCGATATTTTTGACGAAGTTTCAGAGGATCTGCGCCATGAGCGGGCAATGAAGCTCGCCAAGCGTTATGGCTGGTTTCTGCTGTTGGCCGCCATATTGGTGCTGGTCGGTGTTGGCGGCCAGCAATTCTGGCAGGCCCGTGAAACCAGGCTGGCCAACCAGGCCGCCAGCCAATATCTGGCCCTCACCCAGGCCGTGGACCAGCCGCAGAGCCAGCTGACGGCGAGCGCTGCGGATGCCGCCGCGCAAAAGCTGGTGGATTTTTCCAAATCCGCGCCTGAAATTTATAAAACCATGGCGCGCTTGAAAGCCGCTGGACTTTACGCCAATGCCGGGGAGCTGCCCAAAGCCGCTTTGCTCTGGAGCCGTGTGGGGGCTGACGAAGCCGCGCCTAATTTGATGCGCGACGCCGCCAGCCTGTTATTTGCCCAGCATGAGATCGGCATTGATAACAACGCGGATATTCTTGCCCGGTTGCAGCCGATTGTGCAGGAGAAAAACCCGTTCCATGGCCTGGCGCGCGAAATGCAGGCGCTGGTTTATATGAACGAGGGCAACACGGCGATGGCCAAATCGCTCTTTGCCCAAGTGCAGGACGACCCCAACACGCCCCAAGGCGCGCAAAACCGCGCCCAGGCCATGCTCTCCAAGCTGAACGGATGACACAGCCTATGATTCGCCGCCGCACCGCGACTGTCGGCCTCCTCGGCCTGCTTGCCTCCTGCTCATCTTATTCCAAAAAGCCACCCATTATCGGCACCCAAATTCCGGTGCTGCCGGACCAGACCGGGATGGATGTGACACCCAACGCGCCCGCCGTTACCCTGCCCGCCCCCACGGCGCTGAACGCCTGGACGCAGGTTTTGGCCAATGCCGCGCACGCACCTGGCAATGCCGCCGGGCCGCTGAGCTTTACGCCACGCTGGCACGCGGATATCGGCGCGGCTGGTGGCTATCGGCAGCCTTTGGTTGCAAGCCCGCTGGTGGCCGGGGGGCATGTGTTCACTATGGATGCCGCGGCGCATATCCGCGCGCTCTCGCTCTCGGATGGGTCTGAGCTTTGGCGCACAGAAACCCGGCCCAAGCATAACTCCACCCAGAATATCGGCGGCGGTATCGCTTACGATTCCGGTAAAATCTACGCCAGCACCGGTTATGGGGAGGCGCTGGCACTGGATGCGGGCAGCGGTAAGATCTTGTGGCGGCAGAAGCTCGATTTTCCGGCGCGCTCCGCCCCGCTGGTGGCAGCCGGGCTGGTGGCGGTTGTTACCCAGAACGACTTGCTGCTGACCTTCGATGCGCAATCCGGCACACCGGGCTGGCGCTTCACGGGTGCTGTGGGCACCCCGCCGATGACCGCCGCGAGCGTAACCGGTGCCCCGGCCTTTGCAGACGGCATCATCGCCGCGGGGTTCTCCACCGGGCTGCTCGCTGCCATTGATGCGTTTTCCGGCACACCTGTGTGGGAGCAAAGCCTTGCCGCTGGCTTCGGCCAGGCCAGCTCGCTGGATCTTTCAGACGTTGTGGCGCCCCCGGTTATCGCGGGCGGCGTGGTCTATGGCATCAATATCGGCGGCACCTTTATGGCGGTGGATCTGCATTCTGGCGCGCAGGTATGGACACACCAAGCTGCCAGCAGCCAACCGCCCGCAGCTTCCGGCGGGTTCCTGTTCCTGCTCGATGCGAGCGCGAAGCTCTCGGCTGTTCATGCCGATGACGGGCTGGTGAGCTGGGCCACCGCCCTCCCCGCCTTCAAGAACATGAAGAAACACTCCAACCCTATTGTCTGGTCTGGCCCGGCGTTGGTGAACAACATGCTCATCTGCACAAACGACCATGGCGAGGCGGCGTTGGTGGACGCAACCACCGGCCAACTGACGCAGATGGTGAAGCTGGGTGCACCGGCTGATCTGCCGCCGATCGCCGTTGGCGGCGTGCTGCTGCAACTCACGCGCAATGCGCGCCTGACGGCCTATGGCTGAGCTGCCGCGAATCGTTATCGCCGGCCGGCCGAATGTCGGCAAATCCACGCTGTTCAACCGCCTTGTGGGTAGCCGCCTGGCGCTGGTGGCGGACACACCTGGCGTAACCCGGGACCGCAAGGAAACGGTGTGCGAACTGGGCGGGCGCAAGGTAATGGTGGTGGATACGGCAGGGCTTGAGGAAGCCCCACCGGATACGCTGCCCGGGCGGATGCGCGCCTCCACCTCCACCGCCGTGGACCAGGCGGATTTGGTGTTGTTTATCTTCGATGCCAAGGCCGGGTTGATCCCTGAGGATAGGCATTTTGGCACCTGGCTGCGCCGGAAAAATAAACAAGTGCTGGTTATCGCCAACAAGGCCGAGGGACGCGGCGGCATCGCCAACGCCATGGAGGCTTACGAGCTGGGTTTTGGCGAGCCGGTGGCCATTTCCGCCGAGCATAATGAGGGCATTTATGACCTCATGAACGAGATCGCCGAGCGTCTGCCGGAAGCCACGCCCGAGGCTGAGGAGGACGAGAACAAGCCCCTGCATCTGGCCATTGTCGGCCGCCCGAATGCGGGCAAATCCACATTGCTGAACCATCTGCTGGGCGAGCAGCGCATGATTACCGGGCCGGAACCCGGCCTGACGCGCGATGCCGTTTCCGCTGACTTTGAAGGCCCGGACGGCAGACTTTACCGCGTGGTGGACACAGCGGGCTTACGCAAACGCGCCAAGGTGGATGAGGGGCTGGAGCGTATGTCCACCTCTTCCTCCATTGAAGCCCTGAAACGCGCCGAGATGGTGGTGCTGGCGGTGGATGCGCTGCGCGGCGTGGAAGAGCAGGATTTGCAGATCGCCCGGCTGATTGAACGCGAAGGCCGCGCCTGCGTGATCGCGCTGACGAAATGGGACGCGGTGGAAGACCGGCCGGAGGCGAAGAAAGCCGCCTTGGACCGTATTTCTATCTCGCTGAGCCAGATGAAGGGCATTACCGTAGTGCCGCTCTCGGCAGAATCAGGTGAAGGGGTGAAGAAACTCTTTCCCGCCATCCGCGATACTTACGAGAAATGGAATCTGCGCATTCCCACCAGCCAGCTCAACCGCTGGTTTGAGGCAGCGCTTGAGCGCTTTCCGCCGCCGATGGTGGAAGGGCGGCGGCTGAAGTTGCGCTACATAACGCAGATAAAAGCCCGCCCGCCGACTTTCGCTTTGTTCGGCACGCGGGCGGAGCAGGTGCCGGAGACCTATCAGCGCTATCTGGTGAATAATCTGCGCGAAACATTCGAGATGCCCGGCGTGCCGATCAGGATTTATCTGCGCGGCACGGATAATCCGTTCAAGGACAGGGATTGAGGGCTGGAGCTTACGCCTCTTTCAACATCTCCAGCTCCAGCCAGCGTTCTTCGGCTTTGATCAGCTTCGTGTGGTGCTCTGCCAGGCTAGCGGAGGCGGCGGCGAATTTTTTCGGGTCTTTGGTGTAGAGGCCAGGCGCGGCAAGGGTTTCGTTGAGTTTGTTGATCTGCGCTTGAAGTTTACCAATCTCTTCATTCAGCGCTTTCAACTCATGCTGCTCCTTGAAGGAAATTTTTGGTTTCGCGGCGACTGGTTGCGATGGCGCGCTTGGTTTTGCGGCGGCTTTCTTTTCTGTTTTTTCCAGTTTCTCGGCGGTAACACCTTCGCCACGCTGGGCCAGCATATCTGAATAGCCGCCGGCATATTCCACCCAGCGCCCCTGCCCTTCGGACATCAGCACCGAGGTGCAGACGCGATCCAGAAAATCACGGTCATGCGAGACGGCGATCACCGTGCCCGGATAGTCGCCAAGCATTTCCTGCAATAAATCCAACGTTTCGAGGTCGAGATCGTTTGTTGGCTCGTCCAGCACCAGCAGGTTGGAGGGTTTGGTGAGGGCCAGTGCGAGCAACAGCCGTCCGCGCTCGCCACCCGAAAGTGTGCCCACGGGTGTACGCGCCTGTTCCGGCTTGAACAGGAAGTCTTTCATATAGCCGATGACATGCCGCGCCTGGCCGCCCACCACCACCTGGTCGCTATTGCCGCCGGTGAGGGTGTCCGCCAGGGAGGTGTTGGGGTTTAAATCCGCGCGCTGCTGGTCGAGTGTAACAACTTCCAGCGCCGTGCCCAGTTTCACCGCCCCGGCATCCGGCGCAAGCTGGCCGAGAATGAGCTTCAACAGCGTGGATTTGCCCGCACCGTTGGGGCCGACAATGCCCAAACGGTCCCCACGCAACACCCGGAAGGTGAGGTTATCGACCACCTTCTTGTCGAAACTTTTGGAAATGCCATCAGCATCCACCACAATCTTGCCGGAGGTGGCGGCATCCAGGCTCGCCATTTTCGTGAGACCAAGCTTGTGGGTGAAGTTGCGGCGTTCCGCGCGCAGGCTGTGCAACCCCGCCAGCCGCTTGACGTTGCGCTTGCGCCGGGCGGTGACGCCATAGCGCAGCCAGTCTTCCTCGCGGGCGATTTTGCGGCCGAGTTTGTGAAATTCCTGCTCCTCCTGCTCCAGCACCTCGTCCCGCCAGGATTCGAAATGGGCGAAGCTTTTATCCAGCCGTTTGGTCTGCCCACGGTCCAGCCAGACCATGGCGCGGGAGAGATTTTCCAAAAACCGCCGGTCGTGGGAGATGAGCACGATGCCGGAGGAGAGGGATTTCAGCTCGCTTTCCAGCCATTCAATGGCGGGCAGGTCCAGATGGTTGGTGGGCTCGTCCAGCAGCAGCAAATCCGGCTCTGGCGCCAGCGTGCGGGCCAGAGCGGCGCGGCGGGCCTCACCACCTGAAAGATGGGCGGGTTTTTCATCGCCAGAGAGCCCCAGCTCGCCCAGCAGATAGCGCACGCGGTATTCATCGTCATTTGGCCCCAGCCCGGCCAGCACGTAGTCCATCACATTGGCGAAGGCTGAGAGGTCCGGCTCCTGTGGCAGATAGCGCATGGTGGCACCCGGCTGGAAGAAACGGGTGCCGCCGTCGAAGGCGATATCGCCCGAGGCAATTTTAAGCAAAGTGGATTTGCCAGAGCCGTTGCGCCCGACGAGGCAGATGCGCTCCCCCGCGCCAACCGAAAGCGTAGCTTTTTCCAAAAGCGGCGCAGAGCCGAGGGTAACGGAGATGTCGGTGAGTAACAGAAGGGGCGGCGCCATGCGGGCTGTTTGGCCCAAGGGGCCGCGCGGTTCAAGCGCCAGGCTTTATTGCAGAGGCTGGGCCGGGCCAGAGGTGGTGTAATTGGTGGCGGGCGGCAAAGGTGCGGGCTGCGACTCTGCCGGGACGGAAGGAGTGGCCGACAGCGCCGCGCTGGGTACCGAGGGCTGGTTGGCGGTTGGCTCTGCGGCGGGCGCAGCAGATTCGGGGAGCGCTGATGCCGGTTCTGGCTTCTGGTTGCGCAAAGCGGCCTTTTCTGCCGCTATATAGCGCCAGTCCAACTCCCGCTGGTAATGACGCCCGGCCTCGAAGCCTTGGTGGTAGGCGTCGTGAACCGACGTTTTCAGGTTATTGGCCGTGATGCCAGAAGCGGGCGGAGGCGGAGAGAATGGCACTTGCCACGCAGCACAGCCTGACAGCAAAGCCCCGAGGCCGAGCAGAGCAATTATGCGGCGGGAATGAATACCAAGACATCTCATTACTATCTGCATAGCCCAGCTTCATGCTTTCGTCACGACAGGCGGCATAACCCAGGTTGTAACAACCTGTGTCTTTTAAGAATCTCAAAAATTATGCAGTTTACGCACGAGGTAAATCGGGCGTTGCTTTGTTTCCACGTAAATACGGCCGATATATTCGCCCAATACGCCGATGCTGATGAGCTGGACGCTGCCAAAAAACGTGACCGCGACAAAGATTGAGGCATAGCCTGGGACTTGATTGCCGAAAAACAATGTTTTGAGCATGATGAACATGGCGTATAGCAGCGCCACGACCGCCCCGAACGCGCCGAAATAGGTCCAGATTTTTAACGGCGCGGTGGAAAAGCTGGTGAAGCCTTCCAAGGCAAAATTCCATAATTTGAACCCGGAAAACTTGCTTTGGCCCGCCGCCCGGGGGGTGCGGGTATAATCGATAATCGCAGTTTTGAAGCCGAGCCAGGCAAACAGCCCCTTCATGAACCGCTGCCGCTCCGGCAAGCGTTTCAGCGCCTCCACCACCGCCCGGTCCATGAGCCGGAAATCGCCCACATTTTCAGGTAATTCGACGTTCGTGATATAATGGCTCAACCGATAGAACAACGAGGCCGTGCCACGTTTCATCGCTGTGTCGTTTGAGCGGTCGGTGCGTCGGCCCAGCACCACCTCCGCCCCGCTTTGCCAGGCCGTGACCATCACGGGGATCATCTCTGGAGGGTCTTGCAAATCTGCGTCAAACGGAATGACCGCATCGCCCCGCGCGGCCTCCAGCCCTGCGGTAAGGGCTGCCTCTTTGCCGAAATTGCGGGAGAGTTCCACCACCTTTATGCGCGGTTCCGCTGCGGCAAGCTTCAGCAGCCCCTGCAAAGTTGTATCCCGGCTGCCATCGTCAACGCAGATAATCTCCCATTGCAGCGCCGGGATGGCTTCCAGCACCGGCACCACCGATGCCGCGAAAATGCCGATCGCGTCTTCCTCGTTATAAAACGGCACGACGAGGGAAAGGAGTTGCGGCATGAGGTTCCAGCCTGAACAATGTGCAGTCGTTTCAAGCATAGTCGTGCTGATATATCCACTACCCTGCAATGAAAGGCGGCGCCTGCCTGAAGGCTGCGTTTTCTTCTAACCAATGGCTCCCAAGGAAGGCGGCATGATTTTTCACTGGCTGTTTATCATCACCACGCTTGTGCTTTGCGCCGTGGCCGCCTTGCCCACCCGGTTCTGGTTGCGCACCGGGGAATGGTTGAAAACGCGGCGGCTGCGGGGAAAACAGGCGCGGCTGCAAGAGGCCTTGGCCGCGCAACGCCGCCCCTTTACCCCTGAGGAAAGCTTTCTGGAGCGTGGCGTGGGGCTTGCCATCGACCATGAACGTAAACTGGTGTTTCTGGCCAGCCCGCAGAATGGCAGAATACGGGCGGAGATTTTGCCAAATGCCGCGCTGGGCCAGCGTGAGGTGCTGGTTTTATCGGATCATGGATTCCAGGAAAATTTTGTTGAAATTTCAACGCCTGGCCTGGCCAATCCGCTTTGGCGACTCCCATGTGCAGACGCGGAGCTGGCCGCCGAGGTGGATCGCGCTCTGGCCCGGCTAACTTAAGCTCGGCAGGGCACGGCCGCCGGTTTTGGTCATCTGCCCCAGCAGGTTGATCACCTCTTTTTCCGGCATGGGCTTACCCAAAAGAAAACCCTGCACCTGGCCGCACCCGGCCTTGCGCAGAATGTTAAGCTGAGCCTCGGTTTCAACGCCCTCCGCCAAAACGGCCATGCCCAAAGCCGCGCCAAGCCCGATGATGGCACCTGTCACGATCCGCGCATCGGGGCTGGCGGTGATTTCGCGGGTGAATGATTTGTCGATTTTCAGCCGTTCAAAAGAAAAACGATGCAGATAGCTGAGGCTGGAATAGCCCGCGCCGAAATCGTCGATGGCGAAGCTGACCCCGCTATCCCTCAACGCGGCCAGGCTAAGCTGGACATCGGCGGTTTGTTCAAGCACGGCCCCTTCGGTCAGCTCCAGCTCCAGCCGGTCCGGCGCCAAGCCGCTATATGACAAGGCCGCCATGATTTTATCCGGCAAGTCCGCGTTTTTTAACTGCAAGGGAGAGAGGTTGACGGCAACCCGCAGATCGTCCGGCCAGGTGCAGGCCACACGGCAAGCCTCCTCCAACACATATTCCCCTAAAGCGGTGATCATACCCCCCGCCTCGGCAACGGGGATGAACTCATCCGGCCCGATCATGCCACGTTCGGGATGCTGCCAGCGGGCCAGCGCCTCAAAGCCCCGCAACGTCAGGCTCCGGCAATCAAAAAGTGGCTGAAAATAAAGCAGAAACTCCCGATTTTGCAGCGCCGCTTCGAACTCCTGTTCCAGTTGATGGCGACGCAACAGCTTGGCGCTCATTTCCATGGTGAAATGCCGCGCCTGCCCAACGCCAGCGGCCTCAGCTTCACGCAAAGCAATATCTGCAGCGCTGAGCAGGGATTCAGCCCCCTCCCCGCTGCCTTCGCTGCACACCAGCCCGGCGCAAGCACCGATTTGTACGCTCACGCCGTCGATCTTGAATGGCTCGGACAGGCAAGCGATTAAATGTTGCGCGAAGGCCAGGGAGTCGACATCCGTGGCGTTGTGTTCGCGCAGAACCACAAACTCCTCGCCCTCTGGCATGGCGAGAATATCACCCGGTCTTAGATTTGCGGTGAGCCTTTCTGCCGCCTGGCGAAAAAGTTTCTCCACCACTTCACGGCCAAACAGATCATCCACCGGCTTCAGCCTTGCCAGGCCGATGCTGATGAGCGCCAGAGGCCCCGCGCTCATTTTTGTCAGATGTTCGCGCAAGCCGCGACGGTTGAGCAGCCCGGTTAAGTCATCATGACGCGACAAATATAGAAGCCGGCGCGTCTCGACCTGGCGCTCGACCAGCTTCGAATCTGTGGTGGCGCTGATGAGAGAAGTTATCAGCAATTGCAGGCTAACCACGGCGATGGCCGAGGCCAGACCGCCTTTAGCCGCCCCATTATTGACGAGGGCCATGGACGACATCGGACCCGGCAAAATTTTAAGCCCCGACATGGCGATGAAATGCAGGCCGCAAATGGCGATGGCAAGCAGCAGACCGCCCTGCAGAATACCATTCATGCCTTGCTGGCGGATGGCACGCATGGCGAGCGCCGCGGCGACCATGCCGTAAATTAAGCTCGCCGCCACGGCGACCGGATCGAAGCGAAAGCTGCCCGCTAGTTCCATCCCCGACATGCCGATAAAGTGCATCGCCCCGATGGCACCGCCCAGCAATATACCAACCCACCCCCAAATAAACCGTGCCTTTGGGTACCACAGCAGCAACACGAAACCAGGCAGCGACCCCGCCACCGCCACCAGAATCGAAAACGCCGTACGCATGGCGTTGTAATAAAGTGGCACACCAGGATTATAGGCGAGCATGGCGATGAAATGCGTGGCCCAAACATCCGCCCCAAAGCACATGCACAGCGCCAGCAACCACGATAAACGCCGCAACCCACTCAGTTCTGTGGCGCGGCGGAGAACGATCATGACAGTGTAGGAGCCTGTGAGGCAAAGCAGTAGAGCCAAGACAACCAAAGGTAGATCGAACTGGTTCGCCCATGACAGCAAACCAGGCAAATATGAGCCACCCACCTGACTGCTCCCCAAGACGTAAAATAAATGTGCCCAAACATGGCACAAAATACTTAAGAAACTATTAGTAACGCGATATGTTCAAGTTGATGCTCGCGCATGGCCCTGAACGCGCTCCACCCGGAAACGCACCCCGCAAAAAGAAATGGCCGCGGCGCGCGGGATGTGCTCAAAAGTCAATTACAGTTTCGTGAGATGGCTATTATACAGTAATATACAGCCGGTGAGGATTTCGGTTTGAGGCCGAGCAGGAAACAAAACAGGGGTTTGGCGTTTGCTGGCTGAAATCGTACCGGCAGGCCACACCCGCGCCTGCCACATTTTTAATCTGAACACCCGGATATTGATGATGACAACAGCAAACCCCACTCCGCCGGCGCTGCCGCGGGGTTTCCACACACACGTCCCCATGAAAGCCGGAGCCTTTGCATGAATGCCACACCTTCCAACCGCCACGACGTAAGGCTGGAGCATGTTACCAAACAGTTTGGTGGCTGGACGGCAGTGGACGATATTTCGCTCACCGTGAAAGGCGGGGAGTTTTTCTCGCTGCTCGGCCCCTCGGGCTGCGGTAAATCCACCACGCTTTCGATGATCGGCGGCTTTGAGTCGCCCAGCGCCGGGGCGATTTATCTGGGTGGTGAAGATGTGAGCCGCCAGCCATCTTACAAACGCGATGTGAACACGGTGTTCCAGTCTTACGCATTGTTTCCGCATCTCGATATTTTTGAGAATGTCGCCTTTGGGCTGCGGCGCAAGGGGCTTCCAAAGGCCGAGATTGAAACGCGGGTGCGAGACATGTTGGCGCTGGTGGATTTGACCAGCTTCATGAAACGCAAGCCTGGCCAGCTTTCCGGCGGCCAGGCGCAGCGGGTGGCGCTGGCGCGCGCCTTGGTGAACAAGCCTAAATTGCTTTTGCTCGACGAACCGCTTGGCGCTTTGGATTTGAAGCTGCGCAAGCAGATGCAGATTGAGCTGAAGCGGATTCAAAGCGAGATCGGCATCACCTTTTTGTTCGTGACCCACGACCAGGAAGAGGCGATGGCGATGAGCGACCGGCTTGCCGTGATGTCCAAAGGCAAGATTGAGCAGGTGGGCACCCCGGCGGAGGTTTATGACCATCCGTGCACAGAGTTTGTGGCCTCTTTTCTTGGTGCCTCCAACCTCATTCCCGGCCAGGTGGTGGACCGCGGCAGCGAGACCGCAACGGTTAAGCTGGAGGATGGCGCGGTGGTAAAACTGCCCACGAGCACCCTGGCCAGCAGCAACAGCGCCGATGTGAAGATCGGCGTTAGGCCGGAGAAATTCCTGGTTTTGGCCCCTGGTGAAAGCGAGGAGCCGGGCTGGAACGTGATTGAAGCCGTGGCGGGGGTTTCGGTCTATTTGGGAGTGAGCCGCCAATATATGATGGAAAGCAAAACCGGGCGGCCGCTTAGCGTTTATGCCCAGAATTCAGGCCGCGCAGGAGAGCTTGCCCCTGGCGAGAGCGTGCGCCTGGCTTGGAACCCGGCCCACACATTCGCCGTTGCCGCCAATCAGATCCAACCCGCAGAAGGAGAGTAAGATGAGCCAAGACGACCAAAGCGGCCGGGATAACACCCAGGCATTCTACCGCGGTCTGACCCAGCCGCGCCTGACCCGGCAAAACTTTCTGCGCGGCTCCGGTGCCGCGCTGATGGCAGCACTTGCGCCGCAGATCGCCCGGGCGGAGACAGTGACCGACTGGAAAGCCTGGTGGGCCAAACAGGTGCCGACGAAAGAGTTCGTATTCGCCAACTGGCCGCTTTATATCGACGTTTCATCCGACGGGAAAACTCACCCTACCCTCAATGCCTTCACCAAACAGACCGGCATTAAGGTGACCTATGACGAAGTGATCCAGGATGACCCTTCCTTCTACGCGAAGGTGGCGCCGGTGCTGAAATCCGGCTCGCCCACCGGTTACGACATGATTGTGATGACCGATGGCTGGTACCTCACCGAAATGCTGATGCAGAACTGGCTGGTGCCGCTTTGGCGCGAAAAAGTGCCGAATTTCGACAAATATGCCGGCCCGAGCGTGAAGAACCCACCTTATGACCCCGGCAACAAGCATAGCATGGTTTGGCAGTCTGGCCTGACGGGCATTGGGTACAACCCGAAGCTGACCAAGCGTGAGATCACCAGCATTGACGATCTCTGGGACCCTGCTTTCGCCGGGCATATCGGCATGTTCTCCGATGTAAACGAGATCGGCTCTTTTGGCATGTATAAGCTGGGGATCAACCCCACCACCTCCACCCCGGATGATTGGCAAAAAGCCGCCGCCGTTTTGCAGGAGCAGAAAGCCAAAGGGCTGGTGCGGCAATATTACGACCAGAGCTATATCAACGCGTTGGAAAACGGCGATATCTGGATCACCATGGCATGGTCTGGCGATATCTATCAGGCCAATGGCAAGGGCTATACCGACCTGAAATTCGTGGTACCGAAGGAAGGTGCAACGATCTGGCACGATAATATGTGCATCCCCGTCGGTGCCTCAAACCCGCTCTCCGCGCTGGATTGGATGAATTATTATTACACGCCGGAAGTGGCGGGGCTGGTTGAGGATTATGTGAACTATATCTGCCCGGTTCCGGCGGCACAGGATTATATCCTGAACGTCATCAAGGACCCCGCGGTGGCGAACTCGCCGCTGGTGTTCCCGCCCGCTGACGAGCTGGCCAGGGTGCATGAGTTCCGCGCCTTCAAGAACTATGCCGAATATCAGCAATGGCTGAATACCTTCAATCCGGTCGTTCAAGGCTAAGGCGGAGATAAACCAATGCGGCGGCTGCGCGGAAAACTGGCTCCTTATCTGCTCAGCCTGCCGAGCTGGGTTTATCTCATCGTGTTCTTTATTATCCCGCTTGCTTCGATGCTGGGTATGGCGCTGGCGGTCGGCGACCCGATCTCCGGCTACACCCTATCCGACAACTTCCAGGAGTTCGTGACGGGTTTCACCAGCTACGAAGACGCTTTCGCGCGGTCTTTCTGGTACGGAACCGCCTCAACCGTAATTACGCTGGCGGTTGCTTACCCGGTGGCGTACTGGATCGCGTTTTACGGCGGCCGACATAAAAGCACCTATTTATTTCTCATTATGCTGCCGTTCTTTGTTTCTTTCGTTATTCGCGTGCTGGCATGGGAGTTTATTCTCTCCGACCAAGGCTTCGTACTTGGCCCGCTGAAAGCGATTGGGCTGTTACCGCAGAATTTTCATCTGCTCTCAACGCAATGGGCGGTGATCGGCGGGCTGGTGTATAATTCCTTCGCTTATTACGTGCTGCCGCTTTACGTGGTGCTGGAAAAAATAGACCGGCGGTTGGTGCGCGCGGCGAACGATCTTTATGCCTCGCCCGCCACCGCCTTCATGAAAATCATTCTGCCGCTCTCGGCACCAGGCGTGTTCGCGGGTTTTTTGCTCGTGTTCGTCACCAATGTGGGTGACTTTGTGAACGCGGCACTTCTCGGCGGGCCGGGCACCTACATGATCGGCAACATCATCCAGGATTCGTTTTTTGAGAACCAGGATTACCCAATGGCCGCGGCGCTGTCTTCCATGCTGATGCTGATGTTGATGATCGCCATTCTGCTTTATTCCAAGGCGTTCGGCACCGAAGCCATCCAGGAGTACGCGGCATGAGCACGACAATTTCGCCCCTGCCCTCCGCTCATAAGCCCAGCCGCCTGGGCGAGCGGATTCTGGCCTGCTTCACCTGGGCGATGATCATCTACACCATGCTGCCCATCGGCGTGATGGTGGTGTTCAGCTTCAATTATGCTCCGGCCGGGCGCATTGCGCTCAACTGGCTGCATTTCACCTTTGCCAATTACCGCGATGCGTTCGGCATTCAGGACCTGACCGGGGCGCTCATCAATTCGCTGGAAGTGGCGATCGGCAGCGCGGTTATTTCCTCCATTATCGGCACGCCGCTGGCGTTGGCGCTGGCGCGTTACAGGTTTTGGGGCAAATCTGCGACCGACCTGGTTATCTTCGCGGATATCGCGGCACCCGCCGTGGTAGTTGGCGCCTCACTGCTCTCGCTGTTCCTGGCGCTTAATCTACCGCGCGGGCTGCTGACGATTTTCATCGCGCACGTGGCCTTCAACCTCGCCTTTGCGGTGGTGGTGATCCGCGCCCGCGTTTCCGGGCTGGACCGCGCACTGGACCGCGCCGCGGCGGATTTGGGTGCCACCCCCTGGGTGGCGTTCTGGACCGTGACCTTCCCGCTGATTCTGCCAGGCATTATCGGCGCCTGTATGCTGTGCTTCCTGCTCTCAATCGACGACCTGATTATTACATCCTTCGTCGCCGGGCAGACGCTCACCTTTCCGCTCTGGGTTTATGGCGCGGTGAAGGTGGGTATGCCGCCGCAGGTGTTTGTGCTCTCCACCTTCATCTTTCTGGGCGGCATAATGCTGGCGCTGGTAAATGTGGCGGTAACGCACCGCCGCGAGGCGGCAGCTTAAGGCGGATCAACCCGGCAGAAAATCCGGCACGGAGAAGTAACGCTCACCCGTGTCGTAGTTGAAGCAGAGGATGCGCGAACCGGCGGGTAGCTCTGGCAGTTTCTTGGCTATGGCGGCCAGCGTGGCGCCAGAGGAAATGCCGACCAGCAAACCTTCCTTCGCGGCGGATTGACGGGCGTAATCCTTGGCGGCGTCGCCCTCCACGGTGATGACGCCGTCTATTGCCGCGGGGTGGAAATTATCCGGCACGAAGCCAGCGCCAATGCCCTGGATGGGATGGGGCGAGGGCGATCCGCCAGAGAGCACCGGCGAGGCGGCCGGTTCCACCGCAAAAACTTTTAAGTTGGGCCAATGTTTCTTCAGAGTCTCGGCGACGCCAGTGATATGCCCGCCCGTGCCAACACCGGTGATGATGACATCTAGCCCCTCTGGGAAATCCGCCAGAATTTCCTGCGCGGTGGTGCGGGCATGCACCTCGATATTCGCCGGGTTCTCGAATTGCTGCGGAATAAACGCGCCGGGGTTTTGCGCCTGCAATTCCATCGCCCGGGCAATGGCACCCTTCATGCCCTTTTCCTTGGGCGTCAGATCAAAAGTCGCGCCATAAGCCTGCATCAAACGACGGCGTTCGATGGACATGCTTTCCGGCATCACCAGGATCAGCTTGTAGCCTTTCACCGCCGCCACCAAAGCCAAGCCAACGCCGGTATTGCCAGAGGTAGGCTCAATGATCAGCCCGCCGGGTTTGAGCAGCCCATCCCGCTCCGCCGCTTCGATCATCGCCAGCGCGATACGGTCTTTGATGGAGCCGCCAGGGTTGGTGCGCTCGGACTTCACCCAGACATTGGCCTCGGGAAACAAGCGGGAGAGACGGATATGCGGGGTGTTGCCAATGGTATCCAGAACAGAGCTGACCGGCATTTCTATACTCCTGGCGTTTTTCGTTATGTCGCGCCGAAGCGCCCCCGGTACAAGGCCGGAATTTTACACAGCCTCCCGCGCCCGCGTGAGGGAGCGGCGCAGAAGCTGCCCCGGCTGATGCGGCTTGGCCAAGGCGGCGGCAAATTGCGCCGGCGCATGTTCCGCCGGGGTTTCAAAGCTGGTGAAACCGCAGGCGATTAAAAAGGCGAACTGGTCTGGCAGAAAATGCCCGGTGGCGC
>JAKBCH010000145.1 GCA_021808055.1 Pseudomonadota bacterium
TCATCCGTGGAGCCAATGGGCCAGAGAAAAGTGGCGACGCCCGCCAGCACGGAGATCTGCCGGGGCGAGCGGTGGCGCCATAGCCCCGCCGCCAGGTCTTTCAGCCACCAGAATGCCAGCAGCATGAATAGAACCAGCCCTGGCAGCCCGGCATCCGTGAAGGATTGGATGTAGTAATTATGCGGATGCAGATTGCAGGCACCCAGCCCTAGCTGCGTGGACGGGATATGCAGTGCCGGCAACCCGCCATCGAAGCGCGGCTGCGGGCAGTCTTCCCTGAAGCCGTTATAGCCCCAACCATGCCAGGGGGATTGCAGGCCCATCACCGTTCCCCGCGTGTAAAGCTCACCATAGGGGCTTTGGGAGAAATGGCTCATGTTCCGATCCGTCTCGCCCACCAGCTTGGCGTGGGTTGCGGGTGAGAGGATGGGCGTGGCCAGCAGGAAAGCCGCCGCCGCCATGGCCGCGATGGCGGCAGGAATCCGCAGCCGCGGCAAATAAATGAACGCGACGGCGAGGCCCACCACCGCCAGCACCACGCCCATGCGCTGGCCGATGAGCACCGCGGTGACGATGCCCGCCACCGCCAGGGCCAAGCCCTGGAAATAGCGCGTCCGCCGGGAGGAGCCGAGCAGGGCCGCCACTGTCGGCAGCATGGCGGGGTAGAGAAGATGGGCATAGAGCGCGCCCGCGCGCGGCTTCCAGAATGGCCCGGTGAGGGAGCCGTCGCCCCAACGCGGATTACCAAAAATATTCCGCCCTGTGAGATATTGCTGCCAGGCTTCTATGCCGATCCAGAGTGCCGAAAGGGAAATCATAACAGCCGCGAGGCGGCGGCTTTGCGGCGTGGTGAGCACCCAATTCTGCAAGGCGGCGGTGAACAAGATCAGCCGGATAACGACGAAAGCCTGGCCAAAGCCCATATCCCATCCGGCCGAGCCGAAACCGCCCCAAGGCAGCGGCGTGGAGCAAAACAGCAGCCAGACCCACCAGAGCAGCGCGATTTTTACCCAGCCGCGTTTTGCCCAGGCGAAATCCCAAGTCGTGAAGCTGTGGGCAAGAAACAGCACATCTGTAACGGCGATGCAGATTTCCGCCAGCACGAAAGCATGCAGCAGCCCCAGCGGCACCAGCAGCGTGGCCAGTAGCGCGATTTGCCTGAGTTTGCTGTCCTGCATCAAGGTTCCAAGAAATAGGTTAGGGTGCGGGGTTGTTAACCCTGTTCAGCCAAACGGGCAAATTTGCCTTGCGCTGCAGCAAGGCCTGCGCCAAAGCCCGGTTATGGCTGAACAACGCGTGCTTCTCGCCTACCGGGACAGGCTGTTTCCTCCGTCCGAGGTGGCGTTTCTGCGCCGGCAATATATTGGGTTCTCCCGGCTTTCACCGCTTTGGGTGGGGCGGCACAGAGAGCCTGGGCCGGTGCCTGAAGGCATGGCGCTGGGGCCGTTGCTCACCGGCGCGCAAGGGCTGGTTTATAAACCGTTTGGTCTGGTGCCGGGGCTGGAGCGGTTCCGGCAGCTATCTCCTGCTTGTGTGCATGCGCAATTCGGGCGCGGTGGGGCGTTGGCTTTGCCGCTGGCGCGGGCATTGGGGGTGCCGTTGGTGGTGACGTTCCATGGCAGCGAGGTCGACAAAGCCTCCCACTATCGCTGGTTTCCCGTGCCCTCTCTGTTCCGGTTGCGGCTGGAGCGGTTGAAGGCCGAGGCTGGCGCGTTTGTCTGTATTTCGCAGAATGCGCGCGAGAGGCTGCTGACACGCGGTTTTCCGGCGGAAAAAACCTACGCGCTGCCAATTGGCACCGACATGATAAGCCCCGTGCCGCGCGTGACGGCGGGAGAGGGGGTGCTGTTCATCGGGCGATTTGCGGAAATGAAGGGGATTCCCGTGCTGATCGAGGCCATGCGGCGGTTGCGCGCGCAAGGCTGCGAGGCGCCGCTGACATTGATTGGCGATGGACCTTTATTTGCTGAGACAATGCAGGCGGCTTCTTCGGTGCCGGGGCTGCGTTTTATGGGTTGGCAAAACCAGGATGAGGTGCGCGCCGCCCTGGCTGGGGCGCGGCTGCTATGTGTGCCCAGCGTGATTACGGCGGGTGGGGAATCTGAGGGGCTGCCGAGCGTGGCCATGGAGGCGATGGGGTTGGGCGTGCCGGTGGTGGCTTCCAGCGAGGCCAGGGTTGAAGGGCTGGTGGTGCCTGAGGAGACCGGGGTGATCTTCCCCGCGCGCGATGTGGCGGCTTTGGCGGATGCTCTGGCGCGGCTTTTGGCGCGGCCTGATCTGAGCCTGCGGATGGGTGAGGCAGCGCGGGTGCATGTGCAGGCGCGGTTTAACGCCACGCGCCAATCCAGGGCGTTAGAGGATTTATTGCTGCGGCTATGCTGAGCGCGTGAATCGCCCTCTATTCATTGTTTTAGAGGCGGGTTCAGATTTTAGAGCGGATCACTCCCGTGATTCGATCTAAAATCATCCGGCTTTAACCTTCACGTAAGACCCTGGTGCATCCTCGATCGCCTTGAACCCCCTGGCCTTGCCGGGTTCGCGCGCCGGAACCTTCTCGGCGTTCTGCGCGGTGATCCAGCGTTGCCAGTCCGGCCACCAGGACCCGCTGATCTCGGTGGCGGTAGTGAGCCATTCATCCGGGCTTTCGGGCAGCTCAGCATTGATGAAATGGTTGTATTTTCCGCCTTCCGGCGGGTTCACCACCCCCGCGATATGCCCGGAAGCCGCCAGCACGAAGCGCACCTTGCCGCCAAAAAGGCGAGCGCCTTTATAAGTGCTCATCCAGGGCGCGATGTGGTCTTCCCGGCAGGAGAGAAAATAGCAGGGGATTTTCACCCGGGAGAGGTCGATGGGGACATCTTTCATGGTGATGCCGCCCGGTACGCTGAGCAGGTTCTTCTGATACATGTTGCGAAGATAGAATGAGTGCATCGCGGCTGGCATCCGGGTGGAATCGGAGTTCCAGTAGAGCAGGTCAAACGGAAACGGTTCCTGCCCGAGCAGGTAGTTGTTCACCACGAAGCTCCAGATAAGGTCGTTGGCGCGGAGCATGTTGAAGGTCGTCGCCATCTCGCCGCCTTCGAGATAGCCGCGCTTGCTCATCTTTTCTTCGAGTTGGGTGAGCTGCTCCTCGTCGATGAATACGCCAAGCTCTCCGGAAT
>JAKBCH010000041.1 GCA_021808055.1 Pseudomonadota bacterium
AGAGCGGTTTGTGCGCCGAGAAAACCGGATAAGGCTGTTTGCAAAGTCATGAGGGAGCTCCGAGAACGGTTTGTACAGAGGAAACAGGCAGCGGGGTCGCTGAACCCGTGACATTGAGCGTCGGCGACGAACTAGAAAGATTGACACCTTCGACATTATAAACCGTGTACGGCGTTGGTAAGACGGCATTGCCGCTGGCATCGGTCGCTGAAACGTCATAGCTATATGTGGCGCCAGCGGCTCCGCCACTCCAGCTGAAGCTCTGCGTCCCGGGGGTAAGCGCGCCGAGATCCAGCGTAGTGGCGACGCTGCCGTTAGGATTAAGGATTGTTACGTTGGTATTGGCAGTAGCGCTTGGCAGACTAAAGACGCCATTTGCTTTTCCTGCCGAATTGGCAATAATATTGTTGCCGCTCACGGCTACTTGCCGGCCGACGAGTGAGGAGGCTTGTGCGATCTGCGAGGCACCATTTGCAGTAGCGATCGAGCTAAGCTGGGTATTGAGCTGGTTGATGCCTTGCACCGTGGAAATGGAGGCAAATTCCTGCGCCATCTGCGTCGGGTTAGCCGGAGAGCTTGGTGATTGATATTTCAACTGCGCTGTTAAAAGCTGTAAAAAATCAGCTTGATTGAGCGTTGATGCACTGCTTGAGGATGTAGACCCAGCCGTGGTAGACGCCGCGACAGAGGCAGCACTAACGGAATTGGCGCTGTTTGTTTGGGGAATACTCATCATGGCACCTGAAAGCTGCTGATCATTTGCTGGTCGATCCTTGTGGCTTGCTGCAGCATGGCAACCGAGGCCGAATAGGAGTGAGAACTATCGATCATGTTTACCATTTCATCGACCGATGAGACGTTCGACGAGGTTACATAACCTGACGCATCGGCATATGGATTGCCAGGGTCATATTTCCTGGCGGGTGGCGCGTTGCTCTGCACATTAGCCACAACCTGCACGCCGAGTGCAGCATTGCCTGACGGATCGGCGCTACCGGGACTGTAATCGCTGCCCACAACCGGCTGCGCCTGAAAAACAAGCTCGTGCGCGCGGTATGGTTGTTCACCAGGTGCGGCTACTGAAGATGCATTGGCAAGGTTCGATGAAATTGCCCCCATGCGCAGATCCTGGGCATTCAAGGCACTACCGATGATCGAGAAAATACTGTCGCTCATATGCTATGGTTCCGCAACAAACTGCATGGCTGGCTAAATTCCACCTGGATTTGGCCGTAGCGCCGTAACCAAGTCGACTGTCGATTGATGCAGGAACACCGCAGAAGCTTGCATTTCCTGGCCATTCTCTGTAGCTTCCAGGCGTTCGCTGTCCAGCGAAACGTCGTTGCCATTGAGGCCAACCACGCCACCCTGCCGATATTCTGGCCCGCATATGCTGCCTATATGTATTCCCATGGCGCTGGCGAGTGCGGCGCCGAAGGGCAGGTCGACAGCTTTGTAGCCAGGCGTATCCGCATTTGCGATGTTATTGGCGATCAGGTCCGACCGCTCCTGCCGGATATTTAAGACAGCACCATATAATTTTAGAAATCCTACATGCATGCTTTGCTCTGCCTTCCCTGGTCTGATAAATTTTGCCTGGGCAACGCCGGGTAATGGCGCCATACGGAGGTATTTACAAAGCATAGTTTAACAGCCGGTAAAAAAGATCTTTTTCCGGCGATCTATTGAAATTCTTTGTCTTGAATACATTCGAGAGGCCACAGTGATTCTTTCCTGAATAAACGGTGGCGAGATAAAATTTTTTGGAATTTAGAATAAATGCGTGCGTTACGCGCGAAAGGCCACGAGATGCCGGATCACCAGAATTTGTGCGATTGCCTCGTTGAGGTCATTGCCTAAAGCTGGGTTGATCCGCGGTATATCGGAATTGGTATTCCCGATATTTACTACCGGAAATCAAACGCTTGGCCGGCGTCCCTTCAGTCCCGCAGGTTGGTAACCTGTTCAGCTAAAACTGTGTAGGCAGGTTTTTGTTAGACTCTCACCCCCGCTCAGCGCCTCACCAGCTACTTTATCGGACAGAGCTGCTTGACAACTGAGATGAACTGATTCGGCTCAGCCGGTTTGGTGAGCCAGCCCGAGGCCCCTGCAGCCCGCGCCTCATCGCGTTTGCGGCCACCGGACTCCGCGGTGAGAACGATGATCGGCGTGTAACGCACCGAGGCGATTTTGCGTGCCTCCTTGATGAAGCCAATACCGTCCAGCTCCGGCATATTCAAGTCAGTCAAGATAACGGAAGGCCTTACCCCATCCGTCAGCTTGGCAATACCTTCCCGCCCGTTCATGCCCGTTTCAACATCATACCCCGCATCCTTTAGAATATGAGACAAGTTCATATCCATGGAGGCAAAATCGCCGAGAACGAGGATTGTCGGCATAGAAACGGGGCTCCATTCTGGTGGCTCGAGATTTTTTGACTCTGCGCCAAAAGTATTGAAACCCGGTTAAGGACGCACGACGATATTTTCCAGCAAGGGAATTTGTAATTTTAAGAAAAAATTAGGAACGCAGATTTAATCGTACGGCATGAGCAAAGTTTTCCTACTTCGCGCAAAAAAATTTTTAACCAACAAGCGGAGGCTCTTCCGCCTCTGACCGCAAACGCCTGTCCTACAAAGACGGCAGCAGCGCCCTAACCCCGTTCAAAAGGAAAGGTCACCATGGTTTCCAGTATCGTGGCGCAGAGTGCAATATCGGCTGCAAGCGGCCAGGCCAGTGCCAGCGCAAGCGCGGCCACCGCCCAGCCGGGAAATTTTCTTGGCCTTGTTGCGGATGCCCTGCACAGCGTCAGCGCCCAGCAATCCGCCGCCGCCACCGCCGAGGCCGGATACGCGGCCGGCGTGCCGGGTGCCACTTTGGGCAAGGCGCTGGTCGCTAGCGACAGGGCGACAGTGGCGTGGAACGCCACCGTGGCTGTGCGCAACGAGGTTGTCTCCGCCTATCAGGCGGTCATGAATATGCAGTTCTGACCCATGCGCAACTGGCGTGATCTACTAACCCGGCTACCAGGTTATGTGTCGAATATTCCTAAGCTGCTATGGATAACAGGCGCGCTAGTGCTGGTGTCGCTAGGCGCGGTGACGTGGCTGGAGCTTTCCGGCCCGCCTTACGCGGTGTTGAGCGAGGGGCTCTCCCCCGCCGATGGCGGCAAGGTGATCGCGCAGTTGCAGAAGCTGGGTATTGCATACCAATTGCAGGCGGCGGGAAACGTCATCCTGGTTCCTGCCCCGCAGCTGGCCCAGGCGCGGTTGCAGCTTGGGGCTGCGCAGGTGCCCGGTTCCAGCACAGATTCTGCCTGGAACCAGCTTGAAAACGCGCCGATGACCGCATCTGACCTGGCGCAATCCACGATGGCGTCGCAGGCGCTCGAACTTTCGTTACAACAATCCATCCAGGCGATGAACGGCATCCGCAGCGCGCAGGTGTTTCTTGCGTTGCCTCCTGAAACGCCTTTTCTTGCGGACCAGCCAAAGCCCGCCGCCTCCGTAGTTGTGGATGCCGACCAAGCGCAGGCCGCCGAGCAAGGAGAAACCATTGCAGAGTTGGTAGCGGGGGCGGTGCCGGGGCTAACGGCAGAGGATGTCACCGTCGTGACGACAGCCGGCGACACCGTCTACCCCACAGGCGGGGCGACGAATACAGGCACTCAACTAGCGACCGAGGCACAGGTGGAAGCAACCTCCGCCGCCCGTATCGCCGGCTTGCTGATCCCTCTTGTGGGTGCCGGAAACTTCCAGACCGACGTGTCAGCCGACCTAGACTTTACCCAGACCCATATTCACGAAACAAGCTACGGGCCAGGACATATCGTGCAGCATTCCAGCAGCAACCAATCGTCACAGACTGGTTCAGATGGCGCCGCACTGGGCATTCCTGGCGCGCTTTCCAACGAGCCGCCCGGCCAGACAATTGCTGCGCCCGCCGCGCCCACTCGGTCGCGAACGGTGAACAACAAAAACTCCGGGGCAACACAGCCGCAAACAACAAGCACCGCACAGCCGCCCGTACCAAGCCGTACAACCAACAATCTCGACGAGACCTTCGTGACTGACCAGACCGAAAGCGATATCACCAAGCCGGACTGGTCAGTGAAATCCATTGCCGTTTCGGTGGTGCTGAACCAGGCGGCGTTACCGACGAATTTGACTGTACAGCAGATCAAAACAGCGATCAGTGCGGCTTTTGCCTACCCCAACGTCGCCGTGAACGTGCTGGCGACGCCATTTCAGAAACAGGCACCACCCATTATGGCGGTTCCGCTCATCGCAGCGGCCAACCCACTGGCGCACGCGTTGCTTGAGGTGCTGGCGGCGATTGCCCTGCTATTCGGTTTTGCCTTGCCCGCAGGGCGGCGGCTTACGAACATCAACCTCCGGGCGATGCTGCCTGCGCAGATGCCGGGGCAACGGCCGCTACCCGTGATCGTTCCACCGCGGGATTTCGCTGAATTGCGCGAGCAGGCCGCGGAAAACATTCCTGGCGTCGCGCGGCTCCTGCAAAGCTGGGCAGAAGAAAATGAGTGAAGATCCGAAGCGGTTATCCGCTCCCACTATTTCAGGAGCTGAGCGCGCCGCTATGGTGCTGCGCGAACTGGGTGAGGATACAGCTGCAGCCGTTATGCGCGAGATGGATGAGTTGTCCGTCAGTCGTATTTCAACCGCGATGTCAAACCTTAAAGGCATCACGCCGCAATTGCGCGAGGATATTATGCTGTCTTTTGCCTCCGATCTGGGCATCACGTCCATTGGCGGCGATAGCATGAAGTTCCTGAACCGCGTGCTGAGGACTGCACTCGGCGAACAAAGTGCGAAGGAAATTCTCGACCGGCTGAAGCGCAAGGAACGGCGCTCCGATTTCTACCTGCCGCCAAACACCGATGCACGAACCTTGGCGATGCAGATGGCACATGAACGGCCGCAAACCATCGCCTTGTTGCTCGCGCATATCCCACACGAGATGGGCGCCAATCTGCTCAGCTTCCTGCCTGAGCCCCTGGCCGCCGAAGCGTTGTACCGATTTTCCAACCTTGATGTCGTCTCGCCAAATGTTGTGAAAGAACTGCGCGATATGCTGGATGAGTTGGCGATGCAGACTGGCGCTGGTGGCCGCCGCGTAACCAATCTTGGTGGTGCGAAGCAAACCGCCGATATCCTAAATCATTTTAGTTCAACAATGTCAGAAGCCGTGTTGGGTGCCATTGACGAAAGAGATGCCAAAACAGCGGATAAAATCCGCGAAAATCTCTTTACCTTCATTGATCTTGTTAAGCTACCAGACCGTTCCATGCAGATTTTGTTGCGCGAAGTTCCGGCGGATAAACTTGCCCCGGCGTTGCGGCTAGTGGACGATACCCTGCGCGAGCGCTTCTTCCAGAATCTCTCCGCACGGCAGGTGGAAGTACTGAAGGAGGAGTTGACGAGCGGACCGCCGATCCGACGCTCCGATGCGCTTACCGCGCAGAGCGATATCATCGACACGGCACTGAAACTCGCCGGAGAGGGGCGGATTTCCATAAATGCGACCGAGGAGATGGTCTGATGCAGGCTTCACCCCCGTTATCTGTTACGCAAAGCACAGCGATCTCTGCAAATGGCGGCGCGGCGGCAGATTCCGTTGCCTGGCAGAGCGCCCTCGTCGGCGCGAGTGGGCCAGTGCAACACAGCAACACGCCAAGCGTAACCAACACAGCGCTGCCGCAAAAATCCGGCACAGAGACCGCACCCGCCAACCCAACGCAACAAGCCCCGGCGGGTGGCGCGGCCAGCGTTGCGGTTGCTAAAACCGAGACGCCAAAGACAACGAAGTCACCTGCAACCAGTACGGCCCCGACATTTGCAAAAGACGAAAAAAGAGACACTCACCAGGCTTTTCCTGTGGCAGGGATGGTCGTGCAGATGCAGCCTGTGACGCAAATGCGCAGCTCCAGCGTTACCCCCAGGGTACTAAGCGAAACCGAAAAGAATACCGCCCACGCGCAAGCAGTCTCGGCCGATACAACCGTCCATTTGCCCAAGGCGCAAACCGGTGTGGCTTCTGCTGATACCAGCAAAGACATTGCCCAGGTTAATCCGCCAGCGGCGCCCACGCCCACGCCCACAACCAAACCGAGCCCAGCCGCTCCTGTCAAAATCGACTCAAAACCTGAACCCGCAGTGCCAACAAGCAAGACCGCCTATGTATCCGCAACTCAGCCTGATATGGCGAACGCCGCCCCAGTTGCCAGACCGGTCGAAACACAAAGCCTTGTGCGCGCCATTCCCACTAATGTGGCGACGCCTCCCCCCGTCAGCCAACCAGTTGTTGTCAGCACCGTGCAGGCCTTGTTTACGCGCGCGGCGCAGCCTGCCAGCACCATCACAATGTCGCCTGCCGAGAAAGACAAGCACGGCACGCAGCAGATTTCCGCCGTTGTCGGCACCAACGCAAGCGCCGCGGATTTTTCTGCCGCCGTTACGGGCGGTAGTATCGCACTTGCACAGACAAACGCTACCGATGCGACCGCAAACACCGCCACCAGTCCCGCGGCACTGGCCGCGACTGTTACCGTATTGCATCAATCTGGTCAGGCCAGCACGGTGCTACGATTAGACCCACCAGGGCTGGGGCATATCTCCGTGGAGGTGGGTGTCGGCGCGCAGGGACAGGTGAATGTAATGTTCTTGACCAGCTCAGGGGATGCAGCACAGGCACTGCATGCCAGCCTGCCCAATCTCGGTGCCGCCATGGCACAATCCGGCCTCATGCTGGGCCAGGCGCAGGTGGGCGGGCAATTCTCCCAGCAAGGCGGACAGAGCGAGCAAGACCGGCAAGCGCCACCGCGTCAAACCCACACCGGCACCAGCCTCGCTACAACGCAATCCCCGACAAGCGGATTAAGTGCCTATGCTTGATATTAACCTGGAGGTGGAGACTCTCGATCTTTTTGATCCAATGCGCGCACCGTTGCTGCGCTCGGTGCTCATGGAGACTCTGGCTGACCGATTTATGCGCCATATCGCCTTCGCCTTATTTCAGCGCACGCGCCATTCCGTGCAACTGCTTTCCTGCATCCAGACCGTGATCAGCCATGAATCTTCCATGGCCGCCCTGCCGGAAGTGATGCTGGCCGGTATCTCGGAACTAACCCCGCTGCGCGGGCGCATGTTACTGGCAATCGATGGTGATCTTATCGGTGCGATGGTGGATGCAATGTGCGGTGCGACCTCCGTTCATCCGTTTGAGCGTTACGAACTTTCCGCCTTGGAAGCACGCATAGGGCGGCAAATGGTTGATCTCGCTTTCGCCACAATCAACGAAACATTCGCGCCAATTATACCGCTGAATTTGGCCGCCATCACCTATGAAAACGCCACCGGTATGCTCGCTGTCGCCGAAGGTCAAGACTGGATGATTACCGTTACCGGCGTTTTTGAAACGGAGTTGGGTTTCGGCACCATCCGCCTTATCGTGCCCTACGCCGCGTTCGAAGCACTTGAGGCGAAGATCGCCAACCAGTCTGGCCTGCTTGGCGACCGCGGGCCAGATGTAAACTGGACCGGCGGTATTGATCAATTGACCGACATCACAAAGGTTGAGCTGCGTTTTGAACTGGCGCGCGCACATCTGCCGCTGGCCGTTTTTGAGTCATTACGGCCGGGGGATGTGCTGCCGGTGACACTTTGGCCACACGTTGTGGCGGTGGGTGGAGACGTCGATCTGTTCCTGGCCGATTACGGCCAGCAGGACGGCCATGTGTGTTGCCGTGTGAAAGCCGAGGACGAAGGAGGGGTAGGAATGGTTGAACAGAAGGCGCGTCTGACTGGCGCTGAAAAACTCATGGAGCCTGAACGGGTGGAGCTTGAGCGGCTGCAAGCGCAGCCGCGCGGTGCCGCCGTCATCACCGCAAAAGTGGTGCTGGACCGAGTACAGGTTGCCGTGGCGGTGGAGCTTGGCCGCACGCAGATTAGCGTGAAGGATCTGCGGGCCTTGCGACATGGGCAGATTTTGCAGCTCGACCAGGTGATCGGCGAGCCGCTGGCGATCCTCGCCAATGGCCAGAAGCTGGCTTATGGCGAAGTTGTTGCGGTCGCAAACGATCGTTACGGCGTGCGCGTAACCGCGCTAACAGAAAATGCGGTGAAGGAAGAGGATGAAGCCGCTTCATGAGTGCCAATGGCGTAAATAGCGGCGCCTGGCTGGCCTTCGCGGAACTTTCCGGTCCGGTGCTACTGCTGATGCTGATCATTGGCCTTAGCGCCGGCATTCTACAAACCGCAACGCAGGTGCGCGAAGCTTCCATTCCGTTCGTACTCAAGCTTAGCGGCTTAGCTTTTCTGGTTATGGCATGCGGACCGTTGATGATGAACGGTGTCGACCATTACGCCACAAGATTATTCACCGCCATACCGGGACTGCTACATGGCTGACGCAATCACGCTCCCGCGCTCGCCCGCTTTCAACCTGAGCCAGCTCTCCGGTCCGCTGGTTATACTGATGGTGCTGGTGATGCTGGCGGTGCCGCTGCCCGGTGCCGCCATCTCATTTCTATTCGCGCTGAACATCTCCGCCGGGTTGGTGATTCTTGGCGCCTCGCTTTATATTCCTTCTCCGTCTGAATTCTCCTCCTTTCCTTCGATATTATTGGCCACCACGCTGATGCGCCTTGCGCTCAATGTCGCCACCGCGCGCGCCATTCTGCTCAACGGCTATACCGGGCCGGGAGCGGCCGGGCATGTGATTGAATCCTTCGGCCAATTCGCGGTTGGCGGCAATTATGTTGTCGGTGGCATCATCTTCATCATCCTCATTATCATCAACTTCGTTGTCATCACCAAGGGTGCCTCGCGCGTGGCGGAGGTTTCTGCGCGTTTCATGCTGGACTCGCTGCCGGGGCGGCAGATGGCGATTGATGCCGAGATCAATGCCGGCATTCTCTCTCCGCAAACGGCGGAGCGGCGGCGCGAAACCTTGCGGCGTGAGGCGGATTTTTTTGGCGCGATGGACGGCGCATCCAAATTCGTACGCGGCGATGTGGTGGCGGCGATGATCATCCTGGTCGTCAATATGTTGGGCGGGCTGATCATCGGCACGATGCAATTCGGCCTGCCGCTGGCGGATGCCGCACGCACCTACACGCTGTTGACGGTAGGTGACGGGCTTGCAGCGCAAATACCCTCACTCACCATTTCCGTCGCGGCGGGTCTGGTGGTAACGCGCGTGGCTACCGGTGAGGATATCGGCGCGCAGATAAAATCCCAGCTTTCGAAATATCCACAGGCGCTGGCAATCGCCTCGGTTATCACGCTGGCCATCGGCTTGGTGCCGCAAATGGCGCATATCCCCTTCCTGCTGTTGGGCGGCGCGTTGGGGGTCTCGGCCTGGCAGCTTTCTCGCACGCAGCCAGAAGCCGCACGGGCCGCGACGGCAGACGACGCCGAAAATGGCAAAGCCGAGGTGAAGCCGGACAACCTAACGGATGTTTCCGGCGTGGACCCGCTGGGCATGAATATCGGCTTCGCTTTGGCACCGATGGTGGGGCAAGGCGAAGGCCGGTTGCTCGGGCGGTTGACCGCCGTGCGCCAGCGCTATGGCCGCGCCATGGGATTTCTTGTGCCCGCCGTACATATCCGCGACTCGTCCGAGCTACCGGCCCATGGCTACCGCTTCACGCTGCGCGGCGCCGCTATCGGCTGCGGCGAGGCCTGGCCGGGCCAATGGCTGGCCATCGAAGGCCCGATGGTGGTGGAGAAGCTCAGCATCGGCCGCCCGGTAAAAGATCCAGCCTTCGGCCAGAATGCGGTGTGGATTCCCCAAGGTGGCATTCCGGCGGCGGAGGAGCTTGGCTACACGGTGGTGGATGCGGCCTCCGCCATCGCCACACATTTCGCCGAAGTGCTGAAGCGCCACGGGGCGGATTTGCTGGGCCGCCCGCAGGTGGAAGGGCTGATGACGCGCCTTGCCGAAACCACGCCGCGTTTGGCGGAGGATCTACGGGCCATACTCTCGGCTGGCATCATCCGCCAAGTCTGTCAGGGGCTGCTGGCCGAGGAAGTGCCGGTGCGGGATTTTGAGCGGATCGCTGAGGCGCTGGTAGAAGCCGCCGATGGAGGGGCGAAAGACCCTGAAAAATTACTGGCCGCGGTGCGGCTGCGGCTAGGGCGCTTCATTGCCGGCCAGTTCGCGGGCACTGAGCCGACACTGCGCGTGGCCGTGCTGCAGCCGAAGCTGGAAGAGTTGGTGAACAAATCTATGCGCGCGGCACGGGAAAACGCGGGCGGCGAGGTGGAAGCGGAAATTGCCACGCACCTGCGCCAGGCGGCGGAGCAGGCAGCAAAAGCCATGCGCGCCCGCGGGGCCAAGCCGGTGCTGGTGGTACAGGCGGCCATGCGCCGCGCCGTGGCGAAATGCGTAAGCGGGCTGCTCCCGGTTATCGCGCTGGAGGAAATTCCTGAAACCATGCCTTTGCAGGTGGTGCACACAGCCGAGCCCGCAAATGGCTGACATGGCCGCCCCTGGCAAGGCGGAGCTTACCGCGCTTTATGGCGACTGGATAAAGCGCATGGCGATGCTGATGAAGGCGCGCATGCCCTGGGCGGATATGGAGGAGCTGCTGCAATGGGGTGCCATCGGCATGATGGAGGCCTCGCAGCGTTTCGACCCCAGGCACGGCGTTGCCTTCCAGGTGTTTGCGTCGCGGCGCATCAAGGGGGCGATGATCGACGGGCTGCGGCGCGAAGGTTCACGCCGGCGCGGAGAGGCGACGTTTGATGAGGAAACCGTTGAAAACGCCGCCCATGCAGGCGCGAGCGGGCCAGAGGATCCGCTCGCTTTGCTCACCCGGATGGATAATCGTGTTTTGCTGGTGGAGGCGCTGAACACCCTACCCCAAATCGAATACCGGATTCTGGCGCTGCATTTTTACGATGAGCTTAACAATCGGGAAATCGCCAGCGTGTTGGATATAAGCGAGGGCTACGCCTCGCGGCTGCGCAAGCGGGCGCTGGAGACGCTCGCCCTGCATATCACTGCGGCGCAACGAGGAGAATTTGTATCTTGATGAACTTGGCTACGCTGCTACTCGGGATTTTCGTCATCCTTGGTGGTGCGTTGACAGACCATGTGCCGGTCTCTTCGCTGCTCAACCTCACCGCCTTCATCATTGTCATGTGCGGTTCGGCATCGGCCTGCCTGCTCCAATTTGGTTTGCACACCCTGCTCGGCGGCTTCAAGGCCGTGATGTGGCTGGCCAAGCCACCCAAGATCGACCTGCACGAGTTTATCGACCGTGTAGCCGATTGGTCCGCCAAGGCGCGCGGTTTCGGCACGCTGGTGCTGGAACAGGAAATCCCGAAGGTCGAGGACCCGTTTCAGCGCCAAGGCCTACAGATGATCGTGGACAATACAGCGCCAGAGGATTTCGCGGCCATGCTCAGCATTGTTGCTGAGAATCTCGACCGCGAGCAGGAACATCCCGCCCATGTCTGGGAGGCGTTGGGCGGCTACTCCCCCACCATCGGCGTGATGGGCGCCGTACTGGGGCTGATCCATGTGATGATGCGTCTGGACCACCCGAGCGAGCTGGGCGAAGGCATCGCCACCGCCTTCATCGCCACGGTATACGGCGTAGGCTTCGCCAATCTCATTGCTTTGCCGCTGGGTGGGCGGCTCAAATCCATCGCCAAGGAACTGGAACGAGAGCGGATGGTGGTCATCCAGGGCTTTCTGCTGCTGGCCGAGGGTAAGCCGGGCATCGTCATCAAGCAAACGCTAAAGAGCTTCCTGCATGAGGAACCGCCAGAGACGGTCGCGGCGGATGAGCAGGAGGCACCTGAAGCTGCCTCCCAGGCGGCATGAGCCATGGCCGGCGCGAAGTTTCCCACGAAAAAACCAAAACCCGAACCACCAGCCAATCATGAGCGCTGGATCATTTCCTATGCCGATTTGTTGACGCTGCTGCTGGCCACTTTCGTGGTGCTGTATGCCTCGTCCTCCCGCAACAGACACAAGGAAGACCAAATCGCGCGCTCTTTCATAACCGCATTCCACGGCACGCCACCGACCGTGATCACGCCCCAGCCATCCGGCTCCCGCGGTGTGCTACAGCATCAGCTTTCGCCCATCCCGACACACGCGCAAACACCCTCCACGGCCAACACCAAAATCCCGCGGAACATGGCCCGGCAATTGGCGCAGGATATTCAAACCCTGCAGCAAATGCACCTGAAGTTGAGTGCACTGTTCCAGCCGATGATCGAGAAGCGTCAGGTTACGATCAGTGATGCGCCGCTGACCCTGACCATCCAGCTCGACGCCTCGGTACTGTTCGATTCCGGCGAAGCGGTGCTGAAACCTGATGCCGTTAAGCTGCTTTCCCAGGTCGGGGCGGGGCTAACGCAGCTACCGGTCAACTACAGAATCACGGTACAGGGCTATACGGATAACCAACCGATCGCCACAGCGCAATTCCCCTCCAACTGGTCACTCTCGGCTGAGCGCGCCGTCGCGGTCGTGCAGCTTTTTGTCAACAATGGCGTCGGCGGCAATGTACTGGCGGCAGAAGGGTTCGGCGAATTTTCGCCGATCACCAGCAACGATACGGATGCCGGCCGCGCCCTCAATCGGCGCGTGGTGGTGGTCATCCACGCGCCCGAGCCCGCAGGCGTGACACCGCCGGACCAACCGCAAGGATAAAATGACATGGCCAAGACAAAGCCAGCCAAACCCAAAAAATTATTCAGTTCCTTTCTGCTTAGCCTCGCAGCGATGACTGGTTGGGCCGCCATGCATGAGCCGGATAGCTTCATCAATCCGGGCATGGCGGGGGCGTGGCTGCTCTCGGCAATTGCGGTGGGGCTGCTGGTCCGCGCGGCGTTGGCGCTGGCGGCACCGTTTGGCAAGCTGTGCATGGAATCCCTGCATCTGGCATTTGGCAATCCGACCAGCCCGAATCAGAACCGTTTCGATCCATGAGCTTCGTGAAAATCTCCCGCAACCACGATTTCGTGCAGACGGTACTGGCGCGCGATGCCGCGGAAATGGCTGCGCAGGAGGCAGAGATCCAGCGGCGGGTGAAACAAGAGATCACGAAACTACGTGATACCACCATGGCCGAGGTGAAAGCAGCCGGCGAGGCCGCCGCGCGTATCGAAACGGCATTGCAACGGGAAAAATTGGCGCGCGCACTCACCCTGCTGGAACAGACCGCCGAACAGCTTGTTGCACCGCTGGCACTGAAAGAACAGGATCTGGCGGAGCTTGTGCTGGACATGGCCTTTCAAACCGCCCGGCATATCGCCGGCGGGGTGAGTGGCAATGCGCGCGCTGAGCTGGCGGGGTTGGTCAAAACCCTACTACAGGAGACTGCAACGGAGCGTGGCCCCAAGCAAAGTCTGAGGCTCTATTTGCATCCATCCGATCTTTCTACACTGAAGGGCTTGCTACCCGACGAGACGCTGATGCTGGTGCCAGATGACGGCATCACTCCCGGCGGCGCCTTGCTGGAACTGCAGACCGACGACGGCGACCGGCTTGACAAGGCGGAATGGGACGCCCGGCTGGAAAGCCGCTTCACCGCCCTACGCGCCGGGTTGGCACTTCCAGGGGACGACATGGCATGATCACGCTGCAAAGCCTGAAGGCCCGCACGGATGAGCGCTTGCGCGGGGCTCTGAATGGCAGCCCCGTTAGGCGCTATGGCCGCGTGCTGCGGGCAAATGGCGAAATGCTGCGCGTCAGCGGGCTGCAAGCCCCCATCGGTGCGCGCTGCATGATCGAGCAGGAGGACGGCGAGGTCGCCGCCGAAATCATCGGTTTCGAATCGGGTACGATGCTGATGATGCCCGAACAAGGCACACGCGGCATCATGCGCGGCGCGCGCGTGCGGGTGGAAACCACCGAGATGGCGGTGATGACCGGGCCCAGCCTGCTGGGCCGCGTTCTGGATGCGCGCGGCAACCCGCTGGATGGCAATGCCGCGCCGAGCGCGCCGACACCCTGGCCGATGCTGGGTAGCGCCATCAACCCCATGCTCCGCAGCAGGATCGAAGCGCCGTTCGATGTCGGGGTCTCGGCCATAAATGCCCTTACCACTTTGGGGCGCGGCATGCGGGTGGGGCTGTTTGCCGGCTCCGGCGTCGGCAAAACCACGCTGCTTGGCATGGTCGCCCGTCATGCCCAGGCCGATGTGGTAGTGCTGGCGATGATCGGCGAACGCGGCCGGGAAATCCGGGAATTCATTGAGGACCATCTGGGCACGGCCAAACCGCGCACGGTGGTTGTCGCCTCCCCGGCGGACGACACCGCCCTGGCCCGCGTGCATGGCGCCCACCGTGCCGCCGCCATCGCCGAATATTTCCGCGCCCAAGGCAAGCATGTGCTGCTGTTGGTGGACAGCCTCACCCGTTTGGCCATGGGCTTACGCGAGATCGGGCTGGCGGCCGGAGAACCACCCGCGACCAAGGGTTACCCGCCTTCCGTATTTGGTGCCCTTTCTACCTATGCGGAGCGCGCGGGCAATGGCGGGCCAGGACAAGGTTCCATCACAGCCATCCACACCGTGCTGGTGGAAGGTGATGACCATGTGGGCGATCCGGTGGCGGATACTGCCCGTGCGATACTGGATGGGCATATCGTGCTTTCCCGCGCCATGGCAGAGGCCGCCATCTACCCGCCCATAGACATTTCCGCCTCACTCTCACGGCCGATGCCGCAGCTCGTGAGCAAGGAACACCTCCAGCTTGCCGGGCGTTTGCGCATGCTCTGGGCCAGAAAGCAGGAGAAGCAGGATATTCTCGATCTCGGCGCCTATGCGCCAGGGCGGGATGCCGTGCTGGACGAAGCCTTGCAGCGCATGCCCGCCATGGAGGCGCTACTGCGCCAGGATGCGGCGGCACGCATCGGGCTGGGTGATGCGCTGGCCAGGCTGCGGGCGGTGTTTGGAGACGAGGCATGAAACCCCAGACATTCGCCAAGCTGGGTCTGCTGGCGACGGCACAGGAAGCCACCTTGCTGGATAGGTTGAGCCGCCATACCAGCGCGCTGCAGCGTTATGAAGCCCAACGCGAGGTTCTTGATTCCTACCAGAAAAGACTGGGCATTTTATGGCGGGGTGGCAGTGTGGTGCGCGCGGGCGATGCCAAGCGCGCCGGGCAGTTCAGCACCCAGGCCGGAGAGGCCATGCGGCATTTGATCCAGAAGATTGCCGCCGAGCAGGAGACACTCACCGAATGCGCCGATACCTTGGCGCAACTGCGGGCCCGGCAGCGTATTTTGCAGGAACGTTTGGCCGACGCGCTGCGGCTGGAAAAAAGCTCCGCCCAAGACCGCGCGGCGCAGAACCTGCCGCATCTGTCGGCACGTCTGCGCACAAAAACCGAAACAACGCCTGAAAGCTGAAGGAACCCAAAAATGGAACTCTCGTTCTACAGCAATTTCACTACATCCCTCACCGCGCAGGAAGCACAGATCAATAGCCTGCAGCAACAGATCTCAACCGGGCTTGCAGTACAAACGCCGGACCAGAACCCCGCCGCTTATCAAACAGCAGCAAGCGGCAACGACCAGATCAGCCAATTGACCAACGACAACACGACCCAGGGAACAATTCAAGCGCAACTTGGTACAGCCAACAACGCCTATAATTCTACGAACTCGTTGCTGGACAACGTGCAATCCATCGTGTTGCAGGCACTCAGCGGCACCACCAGTTCACAAAATCTCAACGCACTCTCATTGCAGGTTCGAAATGCCTCTACGCAATTGCTCGCCATCGGAAACACCATTGCGCCCAATGGCAGCTATCTTTTCGGCGGCTCGCGCGGTGCACTGGCACCATTCCAGCCCAATGCCAGCGGCAATATCGCCTATTTCGGCGATTCCGGGCAGGGCCAGGCCAGCATCAGCCAGGGCGAAACGGCCAACATGCTGGTCAATGGCCAGGTTTTCACCTCTGCTCTGGCGGGGGACGGCGTTTCCGCCGTTAGCGCCAATTCCAGCAATAGCGGCACCGGACAAATTCTCCAGCAAGGGCTCGTAAACACCGCCACGGCCGATGCCTTCCAGCAGGGCAATGCGCCGATCACGGTTGCCTTTGCGGTGTCTGGCAATACCACCACCTACACCGCGACACAGGGCGGCACCGCCATTGGCACCGGCACGCTGACCAGCGGCGGCATCAACCAGACCAGCCTGCAACTCGCCGGGATGAATTTCGAGGTCACCGGCGCTCCCGCGAATGGCGACAGCTTCACCATCGCGCCCGCACGTCCGCAATCAGCCTTCGCGCTGCTCCAGCAAATCTCCACAGCACTCAGCAGCGCCAGCTCCACCCCCGCGCAAGTGGCGCAAACCAATCAGGTTCTCAACCAGAGCCTCGCCGGGCTGGCGCAATACCAACAAACAGT
>JAKBCH010000146.1 GCA_021808055.1 Pseudomonadota bacterium
TCGAGGCCGGGAGCCTATAGACCATGATTTCAGGGCCTGCAATATCTGAAAAAATGAAGGAAAACCAAGCCACCTGGGAGGTTTCGCCGGGCCTGACGGATTACGATATCGCCATCGCCAGGATGCAGGAGCGGATTGCCGCCATCCGCGAAGGCAGGGCTGAGGAGCTGGTCTGGCTCGTCCAGCACCCGCCGCTTTACACCGAGGGCACCTCAGCCAAGGCGGCGGATTTGCAGGATCCGACGCGCTTTCCCACCTTCAAGGCCGGGCGCGGCGGGCAATGGACCTATCACGGCCCCGGCCAGCGCGTGGCTTATGTGATGCTGGATTTAACCCGCGCCCATGGCAGCGTGCAGGCACGCGATGTGCGCTGCTTTGTCGCCGGGCTGGAACGCTGGGTGATCGAGACGCTGAAGGAATTCGGCGTAAAAGGCGAAATACGCAAGGGGCGCGTCGGCATCTGGGTGGACCGGCCTGATGGGCGAGAGGAGAAGATCGGCGCCATCGGCGTGCGAGTCTCGCGCTGGGTAACCTGGCATGGACTGGCCTTGAACGTGGCACCCGATCTCTCCCACTTCAGCGGCATCGTACCCTGTGGCATCGCTGAACATGGCGTCACCAGCCTGCAGGCGCTGGGTGTGCAGGCCGGCATGAGCGATGTGGATGCGGCGTTGAAACGCAATTGGGGCAAGGTTTTTGGATGAGGGCCAATGAGCGAAAGCCGGTTCGCGTGACGCTGACACGCGCGCCTGTGCGCCCCATATGAACATCATGAAACTTTCCGTGCTCGACCAGTCCCCCATCCGCTCCAACGCCTCGCCGGATGTCTCCATTCGCGAATCAATCGCCCTGGCACAGGCTTGCGAGGGCTTTGGCTATCACCGCTATTGGCTCTCGGAGCATCACAGCTCCGGCGCGGTGGCGGGCTCGGCGCCGGAGATTCTGGCCGCCGCCATCGCCAGCACCACCAGCCGCATCCGCGTGGGGGCAGCGGGCATCATGCTGCCGCATTATGCGGCGCTGAAAGTGGCGGAGCAGTTCCGGGTACTGGAGGCGATTGCTCCTGGGCGGATCGACCTTGGCCTCGGTCGCGCCCCTGGCTCGGATGGCCGCACCGCGCTGGCGCTCAATCCAAATTCGCGCGGGGCAGCGGATATGTTCCCCACCCAGGTGCGGGATGTGATGGCCTGGGTCTCCGGCGAGCCCTTGCCGCTCGACCACCCTTTCCGCACCATCGTGGCCGAACCGCGCGGCCCGCACGCGCCGCAAATATGGATCCTCGGCAGCTCCAATTACGGTGCCCAACTCGCCGCCTGGTTCGGCCTGCCTTATGCTTTTGCCTATTTCTTCTCTGATGGCGCAGGTGCCACCGAAGCCCTGCATCTCTACCAAACGCAGTTCAAACAACCAGAACCCGCCGAGGCGAAACCACGCTCCGCCGTCACCGTATTCGCCCTGGTGGCGGATACGGAAGAGGAAGCGCGATATTTAGCCAAATCGCGCGGCGCCTTCTGGGGTATGCGCAACAGAGGCACATACATACCGCTCCCCACCCCGGAAGAAGCGGATATGTTCGATTTTTCCGAGGATGAAAAAGAGCGCATCGCCGCCTCCCAACGCCGCAACTTCATCGGCACCGCACCACAGGTCGCAGCGCGGTTGCATGACCTGGCGCAGGATTTGCGGCTGGACGAAATCGCCATCACCACGGCGGTTTATAATCCGGCGGCCAGAATACGTTCCTACGAGCTATTGGCGCGGGAGTTTGGCCTCACCTGAAATAATTATGTCAAAAACATCATGATATAAATCTTTCAATTTGGAAATCTTGCTTTTGTTTATTTGAATTTATCTAATCGCTTCCAAAATCGGTACTGTGCGAACCTCCGTTATGGAGAACGCAAAACAACCACGAGGATGTAACTGATGGGTGCGAAATTTCGAGTGGTATTCAGCATTGTCGCAGTGCTGGCCGTGGCGGCAGGGCTTTCCGCTTGTCATACAACAGCAGGGCTGGGGCAAGACCTTTCGCAAGGCGGGCACGCCTTAACGAACAGCGCCAACGCCAACGCGCCGCAATCACCGGGAACATGATTTTATTTGGTTTTCATTAGAGCCGGATGATTTTAGATCGAATCACGGCGTGATCCGCTCTAAAATCTGAATCCGCCTCTAAATCAATGAAGTGGAGGACGATTCAAACTTTAGCCTCGCTCGCAAAGTGAACGAACCTAAAGTCATCGCGCTCTAGCAATATCAAAACGCGCTCTAGCAATATCAAAAAAGGAGATGCCGAATGAGCAAAGATCGTATCGAAGGTTCCGCCAAACAAGCCCAGGGCGCCGTGAAGGAAATGGCTGGCAAATTAACCGGTGATGCCAAGCTGCAAGCTGAAGGCAAGGCCGACAAGATTGAGGGCAAGGTGCAGAACGCCGTTGGCGGCGTGAAAGATGCCGCCAAAAAGCACTAACCAGACTTCAAAATGTTTCTCGAAAGCGGCGGGGCAGCCCGTCGTTTTTTTATGCGCGCATCGCATCCAACGCCCGCTGCAAAATCTCCGCCGCCGCCAGCTTGTCTACGATCTCGGCCCGGCGCGCCCGGCTCACACCCGCCTCAATCAAGCGCTCATGCGTATCGACGGTGGAAAAGCTTTCATCCACCATCGCCACCGGTAGGCCGGTGGCTTGGCTTATGCCATGCGCCCAGTCCCGTGCGGCCTGGGCGCGCGGCCCCAGTTTCTGCTCGCCATCCAGCGGCAGCCCCACCACTAGCCCGCCCACCTTTTCTTGCGCGATGATCACCGCCAGCTCGGCCGCGTTCTGCTTCATCTTTGCGCGCGCCAGCGTGGCGTAAGGGCTGGCCACCACCCGGTTCACGTCAGACAATGCCACGCCAATCCGCTTCTGCCCTGGGTCCAGACCCAAAAGCCGCGCGCCAGCAGGCAAAATAGTTAAAAATTCTGGTAGGTTGTAGAGCGCCATGCCCGCCTGTATGGTCCGCCCGGATTTTTTAGCCAAGGGATTTGGGTATGTCGCTCGATGCCGCAACGGTACGCCGTATTGCGAAACTGGCCCGCATAAGGGTGAAT
>JAKBCH010000147.1 GCA_021808055.1 Pseudomonadota bacterium
GGAACACCTGGTTGGCCGAGGTCGCGCCCTGGAACAATTGCTTGAAATCCGCATCGGAGAACAACTGCCGCGCGGAAACCGGGTCGAGATAGCAGTTGTAGACACCCTCCACCGTCGGCACGGCATTGCGGCGCAGCAGCGCCACCGCATCAAGCAGGCTGCCCATGGTCAGCGTGTCGGTCGCCTGCAAAGCAGCAGTGTTTAACCGGTTTGCCGGCCGTACAATCGCACTGGCGGTAGCAGCCTGCACGGCATTGCCCGCGGTGGCATCGGCCACCGTCACATTGGTCGAAAAGGTCAACTGGCCAGAAATGCCGCCCGGCGCGGTGGAGGCATTGGTCGCATCCGCCATAACACTCACCAGCGTGTAGAGCCCCCCACCCACAGTCACGGAAAGCGGCGCGCTAGCCGAAACCGCCTGCTGCAAGCCATTCACGAACACAGTCTGAAAGCCGCGTATGTCATCCACTTCAACAACCGGCCCGGCACTGGTTAGCGTGGTGGAGACGCGGGTATTGCCACCAAAATACGGTGCAAACAACGCATTGCGCGCCAGCTCGTCGAGGCTTCGCGCCGCCTGCTCGCCATTGGTCGCGGCGTTCTGCAAAAACTGCGAGGCAATGCCCACGCGGCTTGTTACCATATTGAGGTCTTGCGTCGCGGCGTAGAAATTCAGTGCGATGGTGTACTGCTCCACCCCCCAATTGCTGGAAACCAGCCCGTTATCCAAATTGGTATTGGTTGCGGCCGCCAGCGGCGTGGTCACACTTGGCTTCAGTCCAGCGCGCGTCTTGGTCAGCGTCTCACCAATCCCCACCGCAAACTCCTCACGGTCGGCAATCATGCGGTATCCAAGTCTGGATTTCAGCGCGACCTCAAACTCCCGCTCCAAAAACCCCTGTTGAATAATCGGCTGCAGCGCAGCCGGGAAGTTCTGAATTCCCATTGCCTCGTATTCCCTGAAATTTAAACGTGAACGCACAAGCCAGAGGCAACCCCGCCCTGGCCTTCATCAATCCTGTTTTAGAAATCCGTTTACCGGCGCTTCAACAGCGCCGCCCGTGCGCTCAACCACTCGTCGCGGCTCATCTCGGTGGCCATGCGTTGCCGTGGCGGCTCCGGCCTTGGTGCGCTGGCAGCAGCGGAGGAGGATTTCCCGCCCCCAAACAGCCAAGGCTTGGTCCGCTTCAACTTTGCCAGCACAGCGGGCGCATCGGTAACCTCGCCATCTTCATTCACCCGCAATTCATCAGCATCAATCAGCTTCAGCCCATCCAGATCGACCATCCCGGCCTTCACTGCCTCAGCCTTCAACTCGGCCCGGATAATCCGCGCCTGCGCCTGTGCCTGTGCCCGTTCCAGCGCCGCCTCGGCCGCCTCGGCCCTCAGCTGCCAGTTTTCACCAGCCGTAATTTCATCACTCATGGCGCATCCTGATCAATTGCATTCAACTCCGCCTCGACATCATTGACGAAATTCGCCGCCGCCATGGTCTTGATGCCCGTCTCTTTCGACATCTGGCCGGCATTCACCAGCGTCGCCACGGCCTGCGCCTCCTTCAGCCGGTCATCGGCCGAAAGCGGATACCAGCGCGGCCAGCGCAAACTCAGTCTCTGGCTCATGTCCAAGGGCGGCACCGCTTCGCCTTGCACCGTCAGTGGAAACACCTGCGAGGCCCTCACCACCATCTTCGCCAGAGCCAGAATCCCGCCATCGCCATAAGAGATCCGCAAATTATCCGCGAGCCAGATCAGCCCCTGATTCATCAGCTCCAACGCCCTGCCAGATTGCGGCGCCGCCAGCTTCTCCGCACTCGCCCGGTTGCCGTGCACACTCTCCAACGCAAACTCCCGTAGCGTGCGCACATAAGAAATCACTGCTTCCGCCGCCGTGCCGCCAATCTCCAGCAGCTTGGCGTCACCCTTTTCAGAAACAACCAACGCATTACCAGCACCTTTCACAATCTCACTGTCGCTGGTCGCGGGTTCTTTAATCAGCAGCGTCGGGTCAGAGCTATATTTCAGCCCCCGGCCAGCTTGGCTCAGCTGGTAATCAATCTCGATATTCGTATCGATGGCACATCTGAACGTGCAGGCCCCATCCACACCCTCGCCGCCCGGCAAATTTTTAATCCACACCAGCGGCACAAACCCCAGCCCATGCGCCACGCTACGGCTTTCATCTACCACCGGTTGCGCCATCTTATCGTCTATCGGCCAGGGTGCAAACCAAGTCTCAGCCTGCGCGTCCCATATGCGCTGAAACCAATACAGCCCCACCGGGTCCACATCTTCATAGCCCTGGGCGATCAAATCGGCGCCGCTCACCTTGTAGCGCTCGGTCACCCGACTCAGCATATCGGGCGCCTCAACGCTCCATACTGGCGTCAGGTACAGGCTCTCCAACACCGAGAAGAATACCCGCCCGCCCAACACCCGGAACTGCACCGCTACCGATCCTACAGCCCCGCGTAACGCCGCATCAATCATCACCTCGTTCAGCCGCGCCTCAGCGAATATATCTGCCAGAGCCCGTCGCAGCACCGCATCCTTCGCCTCGATCGCCGGAAAATGCCCTGCGCTGAACAGCAGCGCTACGGAATCCTCCACCACCACCCGGCACAACCCGTAGCGCACAGAAGGGCGGCGCAGCCGCAGCGGAACATATTCTCCTGCTCCATTGCGCTCTTCATGAAACTGGTAGGGTAGATTGTCATACAGCGTGCCATCCAGGACCCGTCTTAACGCCTCCAACCGCGCCACGCGCGGCGCCATCGCCCCATCCACCGGTATGGTGCCGCAAATCGTATCGAACATTCATCACTCCGTCATTGCGCCTACAGCGTGGCAATCCCCCGCTGCCACAGCGCGGCCTGTGCTCAGCGCCCCAGCAACGGCACGTTCATCCGCCGCGCCGGTGCCTGTACAAAAATGGCCAAACTATTCACCGCGCGTGAGAGCGCATCGATCTGGTCATCGTGTGACCCATGCGGAAACTCTCGCATCTCCGCCAGAAACGCGTCATTCCAAGCTCCGGCCACAATGGCGAAATTCCCTGCATCCACC
>JAKBCH010000007.1 GCA_021808055.1 Pseudomonadota bacterium
ATCTTGCCGATGGCATCCAACGCCGCCAGCACGCCCTCGTTCATGTAATCGTCGAAATTCTTGTCGGCGAGATGCTCATCCGGGTTCACCCAGCTGACCATGAACACGGTATGCCCCTGGGAGACGAGCCAGCGCACCAGCGAGTTTTTGGGCCGCAAATCCAGAATGTAGAATTTATTGATCCAGGGCGGCAGAATGAGCAGCGGCCTGGCCAGCGCCTGTTCGGTGGCGGGGCTGTATTGGATGAGCTGCATGAGGTCGTTCTGATAGATCACCTTGCCGGGCGAGGTGGCGATGTTCTCCCCCACAGTGAACGCCTCGGTGTCGGTCATGCGGATGCGTAGATGACCACGCCCCTGCTCCAGATCGTTGAGCAGGTTGTTGAGGCCCCGCACCAGGTTTTCGCCGCCGGTTTCCTGGGTTTTGCGCAGAACCTCGGGGTTGGTGAGGGCAAAATTGCTGGGGGAAAGCGCGTTGATGAATTGGCGGGCGTAAAAATCCACCTTCTGGGCGGTTTTCGGGTCCAGCCCGTCCACATGCGTGACCACGTCGTTGATGTAGCGCGCAGAGAGCAGATAGCTCTGCTTGATGAAGTCGAAAATCTCGTTTTCCCGCCAGGCAGGGTCGGCGAAGCGTTTGTCCTTGGGGTCTTGGGCGATAACCGGCGCGGGGTGCTCGCCGGACCACATGCGCCTTGCGGTGTTTTGCCACAGGGTCATGTAGTCTCGCCACAGCCCCATCTGCGCTTCCACCATCTGTTTGGGGTTGGAGAGCAGCTTCGTGGTCATTTCCATGAAGGCGCCGCTGATGTTCAGAGGGTCCAGCTCGATGCCCTCGGCGGTCTGGCGCTTCATCCATTCCGCCACCAATTTCTGGCTGCGCGAGGCGATATCGGCCATGGACCGGCTGAGCGCTTCGGGGTCCGGCAGTTTGATATCGGGTTCATTCGGCGCGTTCATGACGGGCGATCCTTTCCGAGGCGGCGATTCTCAGGCAAACAGGCCGCATTGCCGGGGCGTGCGGTGTTTCGCGCCAAAATTGGCTTGTAGAGAGGGATGAGATGTTCGGGCGGCACTTCGCGGCTTCATGGCTGATTTTGGCGGCGGCCTCTCTTGCTGGATGTTCTCAGTCTGTGGGGTTGTACCACGACGTTGAAGGTGGCGCGATTGCGCAAAACCGGCAAGCCCCGCCCGGTGCGAACCTGCCTTACCCGAACCTCGCGGATGTGCCGGCGCCGCAAGAAGCCGCCACACCCGGTTCACAGGCCGCGATTGCGGCGCGGGCGCAAGGTGGGGTTTCGGCACCGTCCGCCGGGGCGTTGGCCGGGCTGGCGCTGCCCAGCGGCGCGCCGCCCTTGCCCAACGTGCCGGGGCTTGGCCTTTCCAACCCCAGTTTCGCGCTACCCCCGCCGCCAGTGGCTGTGCAACCCCCTGCTCCGGCGCTGGCCACGCCACCATCGCCACCGGTTGGCATTGCTTTTGCCCCTGGCTCCGCTTTGTTGCCCTATAGCCAAGGCTTGCTGATCCAGGCTGTAGCAAGGCAGCGCAATGGCCAGAGGGTGCAAGTGGTTGGGTTTGGGGGTGGCTCAATGAATCTGGCGCTGGCCAGGGCGCAGCGCCTCGCGGACGCACTCACCGCCGATGGCGTGCCGGGCAATGATATCGAGATGAAGGCGTTGGCGGCGGGTTCTGGCGGCAGTGTGCAGTTGCGCGGCAGATAAATTTCTTAATACGGGCGGCCAGTCTTTATGCTCACCTGCATTCGTGTATTGAGCAACGCCATCAACCACCCTTAGCCGAGTTCGAAAATGTCCGACGAGTTTCACCGCATCCGCCGCTTGCCCCCTTACGTGTTCGCGGAAGTGAACGCCGCCAAGGCCAAGGCCCGCGCCGCGGCGGAGGACATTATTGATCTGGGCATGGGCAACCCTGACAGCCCGACGCCGCCGCATATCGTGGCGAAGCTGGTGGAAACCGTGGCGGACCCGCGCAGCCACCGCTATTCCACCTCCAAGGGAATCCCTGGCCTGCGCCGCGCCCAGGCGGCTTATTACGAGCGCCGCTGGGGCGTGAAGCTGGACCCGGAGACCGAGGTGATCGCCACGCTGGGCTCCAAAGAGGGGCTGGCGAATTTGGCAGCGGCCATCACCTCGCCGGGCGATACGATTCTGGTGCCCAACCCGTCTTATCCCATCCATCAGTTCGGGTTCATCATCGCGGGGGCGTCTGTGCGTTCCATTCCCGCCACGCCGGATGATGAGATGCTGGAGGCGATCGACCGCGCGGTGCGCCATTCCGTGCCGAAGCCGACGGCGGTGATTGTGAATTTCCCCTCCAACCCCACCGCCTACATGGCGACGCTGGCGTTTTACAAAGACCTCGTGAAGTTGGCGAAGCAGCACGGGATTTTCATCATCTCGGACCTTGCGTACTCGGAGATTTATTTTGACGGAAACCCGCCGCCTTCGGTTTTGCAGGTGGAAGGGGCGAAGGACATCACCATCGAGTTCACCTCGATGTCCAAAACCTATTCCATGCCGGGCTGGCGCATGGGGTTTGGCGTGGGTAACCCGCGGCTCATCACGGCGCTGACGCGCATGAAGTCTTATCTGGATTATGGCGCGTTCACGCCGATTCAGGTGGCGGCGACGGCGGCGCTGAACGGCCCGCAGGATTGCGTGGAAGAGATGCGCGCACTTTATAAAGAGCGGCGGGATATTCTGATCAAGGGCCTGCATGGCGCGGGTTGGGATGTGCCAAGCCCCGAGGGTTCCATGTTTGCCTGGGCGCCGATTCCACCGAAATACGCGCATATGGGCAGCGTGGAGTTCTCCAAGCTGCTGATGGCGAAAGCGAAGGTGGCGGTGGCACCGGGCATCGGCTTCGGCGAATATGGCGATACCCATGTGCGTATCGCGGTGGTGGAAAATGCCCAGCGCCTGCGCCAGGCCGTGCGTAACATCAAGCAGTTTTTGGCGACTGATAACGGCGCGCCGGCTGATATTTTGACGGAGAGCAAACCGTGAAACCGCTTAAAATAGGCATTGCCGGGTTGGGCACCGTGGGCAGCGGTGTGGTGAAGCTTTTGGCCGCGCAAAAAGAGCTGATAGCAGCCAGAGCCGGGCGGCCGATTATGGTGACGGCAGTTTCAGCGCGCGCGCGTGGCCGCGACCGTGGCGTGAAGTTGGAGGGGTTGAACTGGCACGACGATGCCGTTGCGCTGGCGCATGACCCCGATGTGGATGTGGTGGTGGAGCTGATCGGCGGTTCTGACGGCAAGGCCAAGGCGGTGGCCGAGGCGGCGATTGCGGCGGGCAAGCATTTCGTGACCGCCAACAAGGCGCTGTTGGCCGTGCATGGCGCGGCGCTGGCCAAGGCAGCCGAGGCGAATAACATCACCATTGCTTACGAGGCGGCGGTGGCGGGGGGTATTCCGGTTATAAAGGCGCTGCGCGAAGGGCTGGGGGCGAATAAAATCTCCCGCGTGGCGGGGATTCTGAACGGCACCTGTAATTACATACTCACCATAATGCGCGAAGAAGGCCGGGGTTTTAGCGATGTGCTGGCTGACGCGCAAAAGCTTGGCTATGCCGAGGCGGACCCCAGTTTTGATATCGACGGCGTGGATGCCGCGCATAAGCTCGCCATTCTGGCCGGGCTCGCCTTTGGCGTTAAGATAGATTTTGCAAGCCTGCATATCGAGGGCATCCGCCGGGTTTCGGCGCTGGATATCTCTTTCGCGCAGGAGCTTGGCTACCGGATTAAGCTGCTGGGCATTGCCGAAGAGACCGAGGCGGGCATTTCTCTGCGTGTGCACCCCGCCATGGTGCCGGTTGAAAAACCCATTGCCACGGTGGACGGCGTTTTTAATGCCGTGCTGCTGGAGGGTGATTTCTCCGGCCCGGTGTTTTTGCGCGGGCGCGGAGCGGGCGAAGGCCCGACGGCGAGTGCGGTGGTGGCGGATCTCATCGACCTTGCGCGCGGTATTCATGTGCCGGTTTGGGGCATGGAGGAGAGCGCGCTGGGGCAGGCGCGGATTGTACCCATGGCGGAGCTGGAAAGCGCCTATTTCCTGCGTTTGATGGTGGTGGACCAGCCCGGTGTGCTGGCGGATGTGACTGCGATTTTGCGCGACCACGGTATTTCGCTGGAGAGCATGTTGCAGCATGGGCGCGCACCCGGTGAGGCCGTGCCGATTGTGCTGGTAACGCATGAGACGCGCGAGGCGGCGGTTAATGAGGCGTTGGCGAATATCGCCAAATTGCCCGCCGTGCTGGAGCCGCCGGCGCTGATCCGCATTGAACCAAAGTAAAGGAGCCCGAGATGACCGAACGCCGCCTTGAAGATGTATCGGACCGCAATTTGGCGCTGGAGCTGGTGCGGGTGACAGAAGCAGCCGGCATTGCTGCTTCTCGCTGGATTGGCCGGGGCAAGAAGAACGAAGCCGATGGCGCGGCGGTTGAAGCGATGCGCAAGGCGTTCGACACTGTGGCGATCGACGGCACAGTGGTGATCGGCGAGGGGGAGATGGACGAGGCGCCGATGCTTTATATCGGCGAGAAAGTGGGCTGTGGTGGCCCGGCGATGGATATTGCCGTGGACCCGCTGGAGGGCACCACCATCACCGCCAAGGGTGGGCCAAACGCCATTGCCACCGTGGCGCTGGCCGAGCGCGGCAATTTTCTGCACGCCCCGGATATTTATATGGACAAGATCGCCGTGGGCGGCGGACTGCCGGATGGCGTGATCTCGCTCGACGCGCCGGTGAAGGAAAATTTGAAGAATCTGGCGCTGGCGAAGGGTATCGATATCTCCGAGCTGATGGTTTGTATGCTCGACCGAGACCGCCACGCGGAGACCATCGCCAAAATTCGCGAGGCGGGGGCGCGGATTTTGCTGCTGGGTGATGGTGACGTCGCCGGGGTTATCGCCGCTTCTCTGCCGGGCGGGGGTGTCGATATGTATCTGGGCTCCGGCGGCGCGCCGGAGGGTGTGCTGGCGGCAGCGGCGTTGCGCTGCACCGGCGGGCAGATGCAGGGGCGGCTGATGTTTGAGGATGAGACGCAGATTGAACGCGCGCGCGGCATGGGCATTACCGACCCGAGCCGCATTTACACGCTTAACGAGATGGCCAAGGGCGATGTGATGTTCGCCGCCACGGGGGTGACTTCGGGCGCCATGCTGGCGGGCGTGCGGCGCGTGGGGCAGGGGGCGGTGACGCACTCCATCGTCATGCGCTCAAAATCCGGCACGGTGCGCTATGTTGAAGGGCATCATAACTTCGCGAAGAAGAATCTCGGGGTTTAAACTTTACAGCACCCGCATCAACGCCACGAACTCCTCCACGCTGAGAGTTTCGGCGCGGCGGGAGGCATCTATGCCCGCTTTGGCGCAGAGGGCTTCGCCGCCCAGCGGTTTCAGCGCACCGCGCAGCATTTTGCGGCGCTGGCCGAAGGCGGCGGCGGTCAGGCGCTCCATGGCTTTCAGCTCTGTGCGTGAAGGCTGCTCAGGGCGGGGAACCAGCCGGATGAGAGCTGATTCCACCTTGGGCGGCGGGGTAAAGGCGCTGGCGGGAATGTGCATCAGCATCGTCACCTCGCACAGCCATTGCGCCAGCACGGAAACCCGGCCGTAAGCGCCGGAATTGGGCTGGGCACAGATGCGTTCGGCCACCTCAAGCTGGAACATCAGCGTGAAGGATTGGAATTGCGCCGCCTCTTGCAGCCAGTTCACCAGCAGCAGCGTGCCGATATTATAGGGCAGATTGGCAACAATGGCGCGCGGGGCGGGCACCAGGGCCGGCAGATCCGCCTTTATGGCATCGGCCTCGATGATGCTGAGCCTTTGCGTAGTGGCGGCAAGGGCGGTGATGGCGGCGACGGCGCGCTTGTCATATTCAATGGCGGTGACGTGTGCGGCCGGGGTTTCCAGCAGCGCGCGGGTGAGCCCGCCGGGGCCTGGGCCAACCTCGATCACGTTTACCCCTTCCAGGTTCCCCGCGGCAGCGGCGATGCGCGACAGCAAGCCAGGGTCCAGCAAAAAATGCTGGCCGAGGGATTTGTCGGCCCGGAGGTCGAACCGGCGGATGGTTTCCGCCAAAGAAGGTAAAATTAATTCAGCCATAGCCGCTTGTTAGCCGATGCCGGACCGTGGCAACAGAGACATGTGGATAACGCAAACGGCCACGCGGGATTCTTGCGCATACCCCCGCTGCTCCGCGCTTTGGTGCGGGCGGATGAAATATGGCTCGCCCTGCTGGCGGCGGTGGTGGGGATTTTTGCCGGGTTGGGCGTGGCGCTGATAAATGAAATCTCGTTTCTGATGCACCAGTATCTGTTTGATCTGGGGTGGGGGATGGAGCTTTCTGAAACCCCCCGGCTTGACCCGCTGCGGGCCATTGCCGTGCCGGTGCTGGGTGGGTTGGTGTTTGGCATTTCACTATGGGTTTTGGCGCGGTTCAGGCCCAAACCTCTGGTGGACCCGATTGAAGCCAATGCGCTCTATGGCGGGCGGATGTCTCTCACCGATTCGATTATTGTGGCGGCGCAGACGGCATGGTCTAACGGTGTGGGTGCCTCGGTTGGCATGGAGGCGGGGTATGCGCAGTTTGGCGCGGGTGTCGCCTCCTGGCTTGGGCGGAATTTCCGGCTCCGGCGGAGCGATTTGCGCACGTTGGTCGGCTGTGGTGCGGGGGCGGCAATCGCCGGGGCGTTCAGCGCGCCACTTTGCGGCGCTTTTTACGGTATCGAACTGGTTATTGGCGTTTATTCCGTAACGACTCTGCCGTTTGTTGTTGTCGCGGCGCTTCTCGGCACGCTGACGGTTCAGGTTTTGGGGTTTGGTGCACCGCCCTTGAATGTAACCTTGCCGATGAATGTGCCGCCTGACGCGTACGGGATTATTCTGATTGAAGGCATTGCCTGCGGCATCGCCGGTATTGTCATCATGCGCGGCGTCACGCTGATCGAGGCCGGGTTCAGGCGCAGCAAAATCCCGGTTTGGCTGCGTCCATTGTTGGGTGGTGCGGTGGTGGGGTTGCTGGGGTGCATGACCCCGCAGGCAATGTCCTCCGGTCATTCCGCTTTGCATACATATATAAATGTGCAGTTTCCCTTCATGGTTGCGGTGGGGTTATTGCTGGCCAAATCCGTCGCCTCGGCATTTTCAATCGGGGTGGGCTTCCGCGGGGGCCTGTTCTTCGCGTCACTGTTTTTGGGCGCGATGTTTGGCAAGGTGTTTGCCGGCATCATCAGCATTATGCCGTTTGTAGCGCCGATGCCGGTGGGGCTTTATGCGGTTGTGGGCATGAGCGGGGTGGCCGCGGCGATCATCGGCGGCCCCATGACCATGACCTTCCTGGCGCTGGAAACGACACAGAATTTTGCTGTCACCATGGCTGTGCTGGCGGCAGCCATTGCGGCCACCATTACCGTGCGGCGCTTGTTTGGGTACTCCTTCGCGACATGGCGGTTTCATTTGCGGGGCGAACAAATCCGTTCCGCCATGGATGTGGGCTGGATACAGGCGCTTACCGTGGGGCGCATGATGCGCGCCGTACAGGCGACAGCGCGGCCGGAAACCAGCCTTGAGGTGTTTCGGCAGGAAGTACCCCTGGGGGCGGTGCAACGGGTTGTGGTGACCAACGCGGACGGACAATATGTTGGCGTGGCTTACCCGGCCGATGCCGCGGCGGTGACAGGCGAGCATCGCAATGTTGGCGATATCTTGCATCATCAGACTTATTTCCTGTTGCCAGGCATGAATGTGAAGGAGGCGCTCGCTGTTTTTGAGAGTGCTGAAGCAGATGCTCTGGCTGTGCTGGATGGGCCCGAGACGCGGCAGGTTTTAGGGCTGCTGACCGAACAATACGCGCTCCGCCGATACAGCGAGGAGCTCGACCGTCACCGTCGGGAAGTGACGGGCGAATAAGCTTGTGTTCCGGGATGGAAAAGACAGGTCTGCGGATTTGGATGATGCAATTTTAGGCCGTGTTGGAATTGTAACATAAATTACACGAAATAATTCCCAAATTTTATTTGTCTTAATAAAGATCTGCGTCCAATTTTTTAGACGTAATTTGCGGCTCCGACTCGGTTTCTTTGTGTATGACGGCGTGAGGATGATCCACCTTGGGGTGGGGTATTTCCGCCTAAATTGTCTTTTGTTTTTAATAAGTTGTTGGTTGATTCGGGCGATAGACTTGCTCCTGAAGGGGGCGAATCTGAAGACATCGTGCTCACGTGTGATGGTTCAAAAATCCGCGATATTCCATAGCGCATATTTCTGAACAAGCGCACTAGATTGTTGATTTTAATGGTTTTTACGTTGATTGGGAAATTCCATGACGTGCAGAATCGGGGTGCTGAGATGGTTGCTCGATCGCCAGACGCCGAAACGCACATAAATTAAACCAAATCAGATAAAAATTGTTTTTGTTTCTTTAATAATACAAATAACGGAAATGTTTTGAATTTTATTGGCGTTTTTAAGCAAAAAATAAAGGATTTGCGGAGGCTTAATTATTGATTTTACTTAATCGCAACGGTAATACACTACCCAACGGTGGAAAATGAGGATATCTAGATGAGTGGAACATCATATTTAACAGTCGCTGGCGGTAATGCGACGAACATCCATTCTGGAGTTCTCAGCGTTCCGTCTTCCCTAGGCACGACCGTCAATAATCTTCTGCAGGCCTACCTGGACGGCGTTTCGACGTCTGTTAACGCGGGCAATGCGGGGTTTGAGAATTACAACGCGGTGACCGGCATTCCGGTCAGTGTTGCTGGTAGCGGAACGAATTTGCTCGAAGAAATCACCAACACCGATAGCGTTGGCGCGTCGACCTCCGGCGCCGCGAGTGGTGTGGTCTCCGTCGCGGCTGGTGTGACCGATATGGTGGTGCAGGCCCCCGGCACCGTTTCTGTGGATGGCGTTGGTTCCACGACGATGGCTATCCTCGATGCGAGCAGCAATGTCACCTATAGCCTCGGTAATTCCATCAGCAATGGTTCTGGTTCGATCTTCGCCGCAGGTGGTAAGGATTTTATTGCCGATTACGGCAGCAATTCCACCTATGATGTCAACTCCGTCGGCAATGATTCTGTCGTGATGTATGGCCTGGGCGGCGTTGACAGCGTGAACGCCTTTGGCAATGCGACAACTTCTGTTTTCATCGGCGGCTCCGATGTCTCCACGGTTACCGCTTCTGGCAATTCCCAGGTGTCGGTGGTGTTCTTCGAAAAAGCGGGTGGTAACCTGGATTTCGTTAACAACTCCAGCAAAACTGCGACCGTTTATTCCGGTGCTTACACAACTGCTGGCGGTGGAACTGTTTACGCACCTAATGCCGTGACGGCTTTTGGTGGTGCTGGCGGCGGTTACTTCATCGGTGGCCGTTCGGGCAACAACTATCTATCCGGAGGCACGGGCAATTCTACCCTGGTTGGCGCAGGTGCAGGCGATACGTTGATTGCCGCTGGCTCCAGCACTGTTAATGGCGGCACGGCGACTGATAACAGCCTCTTCGCGGGAAGCGCTTCCGAGACGTTGATTGGCGGTGGTACCAACAATAATTTCTTTCTCGGCCTTGAAGAAGTCGGTGTTGGCACCGTTCAGGCTTCCAGCGATTTCATTTCTGCTGGCGGCTCTGGAAACCAAATCTTTACGCTCGGCAACGTTGCTTCCTCCACCCTGGTTGGCTCCACCGTCACTGGTGCGCAGAATATCTATGATGTGCTGGGGAACTACACCACAACTGGCGGCCAAGCGGCCATCTTTGGAGGCAGCAGCTTCACCATCACGGATTTCGGTGGCAACGACCATATCTACCTTGTCGATGGTGCTTATGGTTTTGGAAGCGGTGCGCCGACGATTGAGAGCATTACCCCTGCTCTGGGCAGCAGCGGCAGCACGCAGATACTGCTCTCCGATAACACGGTGATAACGCTGAAGGGTATTACCACATCTCATGTGAACGCATCGATCGGTGGGCATTTGATTAGCTATCAATAATCAATCCGTCGTAGACAATTTTAGCCTGCCTTGCGTACCAAGGCAGGCTTTTTCAGGTCTAGAGTGCGATGACTTTAGGTTCGCTCACCATGGGCGCGAGCCTAAAGTCTGAATCGCCCCTATCTCATTGTTTTAGTGGCGGATTCAGATTTGAGAGCGGTTTCCGTTCACGCCGGTTCACGCAAACCGCTCTCACTCTCTGCTTAACCGAGCAACATCCGGCTCTAAGGCCCGGGCGGATATGCGGACATTTGCAGCCAGGCAGCGGGGTTATTGTTCGGCGGGGTGAAAATTCAACACGATGCCATTGATGCAATAGCGAAGGCCGGTCGGCGGCGGGCCATCCTCGAACACGTGGCCCAGGTGGCCGCCGCAGTTGCTGCAATGCGCCTCAATGCGGATCATGCCGTGGCTCCGGTCAACATTGGTGCCGATCGCGCCTTCCACGGGGTCATTAAAGCTCGGCCAACCCGTCCCGCTTTCAAATTTGGTATTTGCCACGAAAAGGGTTTGGCCACAGCCAGCGCAGGTAAAGCTGCCGGGGCGCTTTTCATAGTTCAGCGCGCATGTGCCTGGGGCTTCTGTGGCGTGATGTCGTAATATGGCATATTGATCCGCTGTCAGGCGCTGGCGCCACTCGGCATCGCTTAGGGCAAACGGGAATGCTGTTTTGTTGACCACACTCATAAGAGCTTCCTATCCGGTGCTAAATGACTGGAGACAATATAAGCCGCACGGCTCTCTCGCCAAGACATACTTACCGAATATGGAAAAACGGACGACGTTGGGGTTTATCTGTGCATCCCGCCGCACGCTGCGCTGAGCGAGGCCGGGTTAGCGGGATTGCACGATCTGCATCAATGGTAACGCCGGATAAACGGCTGCCTATGTCAGGCCGCGGACTTGTCGCCGCTAACAACGGGCTTGGATTTCAAGGCGCGCCAACGCTCCAGGGTTGCCTCACGGGCGGGTTTGCCGTCGCTTAAGGAGGCCGCAATCAGACGGTCGATGACAGCGTTCCGAAGTTCAGACTCGGTCTTCAGCATATTGGCTGGCATGGATTGACACTTCCCTCTCCATATTCCGGACGCTTTGTCCGTATTTGTATATTGCTTGGTAACAAAGGCATGAATAAGGCATAGTATTGGAGCTTATATGGCAACGCAATTTGCCTAAAAGGTGGAATAATTGTTGAAAACTTGTCGTCCCCCCCCCCTGTCAGTTCATTTTGAATTTGTTATCGGGCAATGGGTAATTTTTAAGATCTGAGGCTTCATGGCGAGGTGGCCGACTTTTCCCTTCATAACAAGCCTGGCCATGCTTGGGCTGCTGAGTGCCTGCGCCGTTCCCGGCCAGCAAGCCAGCTTGTCTGGTGCTGTACCGCCGGTTTCGGAACAATCCTTGAAAGGCTCTTCGCCCCAGGTTTTGGATGCTGATTTCGGTGCCCCGATGTTGCGCCGGGTGGATGGGCCCGCCCAGGTCTGGCTCTATCATTCGGCGAGCTGCGGGATGAATGTGTTTCTCTACCCGGATGCGCAGGGTGTACCCCGCGTGGCCGCTGTGGTGCCGGATGCCGGGGACAACCCGGTAAATTGTATGCAAAGCTTTGAGAAGCCAACCACCGCCGCGGCACTGGAGCAAGGGGCGTCCTCCTGATAGCCTGTGCGGGCTTGAAATGAGGATAAAATGGCGTCTCTGAATATTGCCGTGCAGATGGACCCGCTGCATGGCATCGACATTACTGGTGATTCCACCTTTGCGCTGATGCTGGAAGCCCAGGCGCGCGGCCACCGGCTCTGGCATTACGAGGTACCGCATATGTGGCTGGAGGGGGCTACGTTGAAGGCGCGGGTAAAGCCCGTGACCGTGCAAGCCGTGGCGGGGGCGCATTATGCGTTCGGGGCGGAGGATGTAATCGACCTCGGCAACATGGATGTGGTGCTGATGCGCCAGGACCCGCCTTTTGACATGGCCTACATCACCGCCACGCATCTGCTGGAGCATATTCACCCAAAAACCTTGGTGGTGAACAACCCGGCCGCCGTGCGTAACGCGCCGGAAAAGCTGCTGGTGACACATTTTCCGCGGCTCATGCCGCCGACGATGATCTCCTGGGACCGCGAGGCGATCAAAGATTTCCGCGCGCTGCATAAGGACATCATTATCAAGCCGTTATTCGGCAATGGCGGGGTTGGCGTGTTTCGCATCAAGCCGGATGATGAGAATCTCGGCTCGTTGCTGGATATGTTCTTTGCCGCGTCGCGTGAGCCGCTGATGATACAGCGTTACGAGCCTGCCGTGCGCAAAGGCGACAAGCGGATCATATTGATCGACGGCGAGCCGCTGGGGGCGCTCAACCGTGTGCCGGCGGAGGGGGATTCACGCTCCAACATGCATGCGGGCGGCCGCGCGGAAGCGACAAAGCTCACGGCCCGCGAGCAGGAAATTTGCGCGGCGATTGGCCCGTTGCTGAAGGAGCAGGGGTTGTTGTTCACCGGCATCGACGTGATCGGGGATTATCTGACTGAGATCAACGTCACCTCGCCCACCGGGTTGCAGCAGATCGCGCGGTTCGACGGCGTTAACCTCGCCACTGTCATCTGGGAGAAAATCGAGGCGATCCGCGCCGCTTAAAGTACCTGGCTCTAATCGAGTTTACGCAGAATGGGGTGATAAGCCCGGCCTTGATAAACCAGGCCGGAGCTGGACTGGCCGAGATGGATGGCCCGTACCTCGCAGAAGAATACCGTGTGCGTGCCCACATCTACGCTCTGGCTCACCACGCAATCCAGGCTGGCGGCGGCGTTTTCCAGCACGGGGGCGCCGGTTGCCAGGCTTATCCATTTGCCGTGGCTGAAACGCTCTGGCATGGGCAGGTTTCCAGCCCCTGCGAAGATGGGGGATAATTCCTCATGCTCATGCGTGAGCACGTTGACGCAGATGATTCCCGCCGCCTTGAAAATTTCGTGACAACGACTGGAGCGGTTGATGCAGACCAGCATGGTGGCGGGGGTGTCGGTTACCGAGCACGCGGCTGAGACGGTCATGCCCACAGCGCCTTCCGGTCCCTGGGTGGTGATGATGTTCACCGCCGCACCCATGCGGGCCATGGCCTCGCGGAAATCCGAACGGTCGAAAGCAGCGTCGGGCATCAATTGTTTTTCCTCGGGCACGAGATTTTTTAACCCTTTCCCTTATGCGGGCGCAAGGCGCGGCCACGCTGCACGGCGGCATCGCCGAAGCGGGCGCGCAGCCGGTCTATCGCGTCCTGCCGGGCGCGGCGGCGGGGTGTGGTGGTATCGGCAAGGTCGCCCTGGTCAGCCAGTGCGGCCGCTGCCAACGGGGCAGCACCTATGCCGATGAGCCGGAAGCGCGTGCTATCGGCCTCGCGCGCCAGCACGGGTTGGGCGGCTTCAAAAATGCTTTCCGCAAGCTGGGTGGGGCAGGACAGGCGCTGGCTGCGGGTGCGCAGCAGAAAATCAGCGGTTTTGAGTTTCAGGACGATACCCGCGGCGGCCTGGTTTTCTCTGTGCAGGCGCCGGCCGAGTTTTTCGCAAAGCGGCCAAAGTGCGGCTTCCAGGGCTTCGCGGTCTGCTATGTCCGTCTCGAATGTGGTTTCGGCGCTGATGGATTTGCTCTCCCGCTCCGGGCGGATGGGCCGGTCGTCTTGCAGCCGGGCGCGGGCGATGAGCGCCGTAGCCTCATTCCCCAGCCGCGCGGCCGTGCCATCATCCAGCGCCGCGAGCTGGCCGATTGTGATGATGCCCAGCGCCTCCAGCCGCTTCACCTGGGCGGGGCCGATACCTGGCAGCAGCCCAATCTTTTCCTGTGCCAAAACATCCGTCGCTTCCGTGCCTAAAACGGTGAAACCACGCGGCTTGCCACGCTCAGCCGCCAGCTTGGCCAGCATTCTGTTGCGCGCCAGGCCGATGGAGATGGTGATGCCGAGTTCCGCCTCCACGCGCCGTGCCAGGCGGGAGAGCACAATCGCGGGCGCGGCGCCGTGCAGCGTTTGCGTGCCTGAAAGGTCAAGTGCCGCTTCATCAACAGAAAGCGGTTGCACAAGCGGGGTGAGGGCCTCAAACATCGCCCGCATCTGGCGGGAGACGGCGCTGTATTTGGCCATCTCTGGTGGCAGCACCACGGCTTGCGGGCAAAGCTGGCGGGCCTTGAACATCGGCATGGCCGAGCGCACGCCGTAAAGCCGGGCGATATAGCAGCAGGTGGAAACCACGCCGCGCACACCGCCGCCGATAATGACGGGCTTATCGCGCAATTCGGGCCGGTCACGTTTTTCAACCGCCGCAAAGAAGGCGTCGCAATCGATATGCGCGATGGAGAGGGTGAATAGTTCCGGGTGACGAACAATACGCACGCCCCCGCATTTATTGCAGACAGAGCCATGCACAATCTCATCACAATCGCGGCAAAGGGCAGGCATTTCAGCCCATCCTTGGGGGGGTTATTTGGCGGCGGAAGGTGAAGAGGTTTTGCTTGAACGCCGCGCCATTTTTACATTGAGCTGTCATCGATGACATAAGCGGCGGTAACGCCACCATCGATGGTATAAGCCGAGCCGGTAATGAAACTGGCTTCATCAGATGCCAGGAATGCCACAAGATTGGCGATTTCCGCTGGCTCGGCGAGGCGCCCCATGGGCAGATAACGCCGACGCAGCTTCCAGGCTTCATCATCCGCCAGAAATGCCTTCACCAGCGGCGTGGCGGTGGGGCCAGGGCAAATGGCAACGGCGCGTATGCGTTGGCGCGCATACATAATGGCGAGTTCGCGCGTCATGGCCAGCACGCCGCCCTTGGCGGCGGTGTAGGCGATTTGTGGAAAGGCCGAACCAACAAGAGCCACGATGGAAGCGGTGTTGATGATAACGCCGTTGCCAGATTGCAGCAGATAGGGAATCCCTGCCTTGCAGCAAAGAAACACCGAGGTGAGATTGGCCGCGATGGTTTTGTTCCAGGCGGCAAGCGGGGTTTCCACTGGGCCGGTGTCGTTTCCCAGGCAGATGCCGGCATTGTTGAACAGCACATCCAGCCCGCCAAAGGCCGCCGCACCTTCGGCTAACATTGCCGCACAGGCGGTTTCATCCGCGAGGTCGCCGATGACGGAAACTGCGTCGCCGCCCGCGGCCTGGATGGCGGCAGCGGTACCCTCCGCTGCCTTCGCGCTTATATCCGCGCAGATTACCTTGGCACCTTCGGCGGCACATTTCTCCGCCGTGGCGCGGCCAATGCCGCCGCCAGCACCGGTGATGAACACCCGTTTATCTTTCAGGCGCATGAGAGAATCGCTTTCAGTTGCGCGGTGAGCGGCTCACCTGGCGCGAACACGCCATCAAATGCGGCGGTGCCGACAGTAAAGCCATCCGCCCCGGCTTCGCGCAGGGCGGCGATGCGGGCCGGGCTGTCCACGCCGCCGGCGCAGATCAATGTTTTAGATTTCAGCCCGCATCGCGCGGCACGCACCAGGGCCAGGGGGTCGGCCTCCACCGCGCGGTAAGCCAACAGATCCGCCCCGGCGCAGCCCAGGGCGGCGAAGGCGGCGCAATGGGCTTCAACCTCTTGCGCACCGCCGCCAAGCTGGGTGGGGTGGCCAATGGGCGTGCCGGGGAAGGGGTAGTATTTCACGTTGCTGCCCGCGAGAAGATCGAGCGTTTCCACCACTTCGGTGCCGCCCAAAAGCCTGTCCACTCCCAGGGCCAGGCCAACGCGCGCGGAGTGCAATGCGGCCCCTGGCGACGTTGCCACCACTTCCAGATAGCTGGTGGCATCGAGCTCCTTAATCCGCGCATGAAGCTGGCGCAGGGTATCCTCGTCCACTCCGATGTCTTTAAAGCCGATATGGCGCAGCCCGAGGGGAGCGATCTCATCCAGGATCGCTAGGCAATCAGGTACCGTACGGTCCTGGCGGGTGAGCATGAAGATGAACTCCATGCCTGATTGTCTCATTGCCGGACCGGCGGAGCAATGAGTGTTGATGAAAAATTTTTATTTCGTTGCATGAATGGTTTTTCCACCCCATGGTGCAGCAATGCAGCAGCAAGAAAGGATAATAACAATGAAAGGGTCAGAAAAGCCAGGCTAAAATACAAGGGGTTTCGCGCCAATAGGGGCCCGAGCCAGAGTGCCGACATCCGTTCGGCAGGCTCGTTCACAAGGTAAAGAGGGTAGGAAATGGCGCCAAGATAAAGCAAAGGCCGCGCCGCCAAAATCTGCCCCCAGCCTTGCTGTTGGGCGAGCATGATGCCCAGCCAGGCCAAAGCAGTGAAAATTTCCCCGGCTTTGGTGAAGGTGGAAAGCAGGTATATCCCTGCCAGGCAGACGAAGAACGGTGCCGTGCGATTGGCGGTGAGCCAGAGGCGGCTGGCCAGCCCAAGGGCGAACCAGGGGGCGGCATCCGGCAAAAAGGCGCGGGAGAAGCCGTTACCCAGTGGCAACAGGTGGTAAAGACCCCCCAAAGCCAGCAAAACCAAAGCAAACCGGAAGAAATCCCGTGGGGCAAGTAGCCCGATCAACAGATAGAACTGCCACTCTGTGGAAAGCGACCAGGCGGGGCCAAGCAGCGTGACCCAACCGAAAGGCAGCCAGGAATCCGGCACCAGCCCGTGCAGCAGGGTGAGATGCGCCAGCAGATGCGCCCAGAGCGGGTGCGGCAGGCCAGGCGAAACAATGGCCCGCGCGGCTGGGCCAACCCAGGGCAGGGCCGGCAGCGGGTTACCCTGGGCCTGTGTGAGAATGGAAGCGCCCAGCACCAGAAAATATACCGGCAGCAGCCGCCTGGCGCGCGCGGCCATAAAGGGCTGGAATCGCCAGTTATGATGCGCCAGCGAGCTCGTGATCACCAGCCCGCTTAGTGCGAAGAACAAATCCACCGCCGCCTGCCCATGGGCAAAAATCCTGCCCAACCACGCTGGTGTGCTGGTTAAGGGCAATGCGTGACCGAGCATGACATACACTGCCAAAAGCCCGCGCACCCCATCCAGGCGTTCCAGTCGCTGCATGCGCGCAACTTAAACGGGAATTCATTTTTCTACCAGCACGCGGTAAGGCTTGCCTGGATGGGCGGCAACGTCAATACAAACCGGTGGGGAGGTAACGCCAATGCCGAGCTGGCAATCCTATATCGTGCATCCGGTGTTGCGCTTGTTGGTAAAACGTAAACTTGAGAAGGCATTCACGCCGGTTGAGGCGCGGGCGGCTCTCGGCAACCATCCGCAGCAGCCGATGCGGGGCGTTTCGTTTTCAGCCGATATCCAGAATGTGCCGGGCGAGTGGGCGAAGGGTGAGGCTCCCCACACCGGGATGATGCTGTATCTGCATGGTGGAGGTTATTTTGCCTGCTCTGCGGTAACGCATCGCCCTATTACCGGCGGGTTTGCCCGGCATGGCTTCACGGTGTTCGCGCCGGACTATCGCTTGGCACCGGAGCATCCATTCCCCGCGGCGGTTGAGGATGCGCTGGCATCTTACCGCGCTCTGCTGGCATTGCATGGGGCCGGGCGGCTGGTGGTGGCGGGGGATTCAGCCGGGGGTGGGTTGGCTCTAGCCACGCTTTTGGCCGCCCGTGAGGCAGGTTTGGCGCTACCGTCCGCTTTGGTGCTGTTTTCCCCCTGGACCGATCTGGCCGCCACGGGTGCGTCCATCCAGGTTAATGCGGCGCGGGAGAGTATGCTGGTGGCGGCGCGCATTTCCGAGGTGGCGGCGCTATATCTGCAAGGCGTTTCGCCGGAAACGCCTTTGGCGTCCCCGCTTTATGCTGACCTGGCGGGCCTGCCGCCGACTTTGATCCAGGTTTCCGAACGGGAGATTTTGCTGGATGATTCCCGGCGGGTGGCTGAGAAGATGAACGCCGCTGGTGGCCGGGCGGAGCTTTCCATCTGGCCTAACCTGCCCCATGCATGGCAGATCAGCCAGGCATTCCTGCCCGAAGCGCGCCAGGCGCTGGCTCAGGCGGCGGAATTTGCCAAGTCCGCCCTTGCATCTGCGGCTGTGCCCGCGTAAAGCCGGGTGATCATTGCTGCCGGTCGGGATCGGCGGCTGTTTCTGCATGGAGCTTACACGGTGAAAGCCAACATTCATCCGGACTATCACGAGATCAATATCATCATGACGGATGGTACGGAATTCAAAACCATGTCCTGCATGGGCAAGGCTGGCGATACCCTGCGCCTGGATATCGACCCGAAATCTCATCCGGCGTGGACCGGCGTGCAGCGCGTGATGGATACGGGCGGCCAGGTCGCCAAGTTCAACAAGAAATTCGCGGGCATCGGCGCGCGCAGCAAATAAGGTTTTTCGGCTTCGCGAGGAGTGGTTAACGCCAAAGGCCGCCCAGAGGGCGGCCTTTTTGCATTCAGGAGCGGATGGAGCCGTTTAGGCTTCAGCGATCAGCCTTCCGGCTTCCTGCACGCCCAAAGCCTGCAAGCTGCGCAAGGCAGCATTTAAACCCCGGTTGAGCTGTTGCGCCCGGCGGCTGGCATTCACGGAACGCTTGGCAAAACGGGTGAGCGCGCCGCGCAGCGCCTCGGCCAAGCCCGCCGCGTCTGTCTGCTCAATATGGCGGAGCTGTGCGGCGGCGGCGGCAAGGTCTGAGGCACCAAGCTGGGCCATGGCCTCGGCGATGTCTGCGAAAGCTGGTGCGGCATCATTCAGCGCCACTTCCACACTCGCCGCTGCTTCAGAGATTTCGTTCGGTTTACCAGCAAGCATCAAACTGTCGAGTTTTTGCAGTTTGAGTGTCAGATCTTCAACCAGCGCCAGCCCCTGAGCCAGAAGATCGGTCACTTGCGGGGCATCGGCTTTGTTTGTTGGTGTGGTCACCGGGCGAAACTGCCCGGAAATATTCATCGTGGTGTCTCGTTTAGAACGGTGGATATGGCCTGGGCCAGGCTTTCCGGGGAGACATTATAGCTGCCATTGGCCAGAGCGGCTTTGATGGCGCTGACGTTTTGCTGGTTCACCCCGGAAGCACCGCGCGCGGCACCAACAAGGGCGGCGCTGGTTTGCGCGGCTTGGCTCAGCGTTACGGAGTCGGCCTGGCCTGATTGGTTGGTTGCGCTCGGCTTTGCCTTGGCCGCGGGCGGGGACGGGGGCGAGGGGGCGGCGGCATCCAAGGCCGGTAATTGCGTAAAGGGCTGAATCGTATTGCTCATATGGACACCATGCTTTCAGATGCTTTTATCATGTCACGGTCCAGAAAGGATAAAGCAGCGTCGAAATCTTGCAATGCTTGTGGGCTATCTTCGGTGTTGGCCCGCAGCAGGGTAAAGCGCAGCGCAGCGTAGATCGTCATGAGAGCAGGGCCGAGTGTGGTGCCCTCGGCGGTGTCGAGCACGCCGGACATAACGTTCAGCAGCTCATCCGCGCGGGAGATCATCAGCGCCTTTGTTGCTTGGTCGTTTTGTTCCAGGGCAATGCGCGCGCGGCGGCCATAATGGCGCAGTCCTCTCCAGCCCTGGCGCAGCCAGTGCAGGCCAGGCTCGCCATCGAACATGGCGGCGCGGTAGGTGGCATTGACGGCATCCATGCTGATTTCGTTCATGTTTTAGCCTGAGCTGGAAGAGGTGTTGCCAAGGAATACGCCGAGATAAGCCTGGGTGATGCTGGCGGAGGTCGCTGAGTTTTCCGCGGTTGTGTATTGGGCGGCCAGGCTTTTCAACGTCGCTGAACTTTGTTGGGTCATCAGGGTGATCTGCTGGTCGATCGAATTGATCGAATCATTCAGAGATTTTGTTTGCGCGCTGATAAAGCCGGTGATGCTGGTGCCGGAGGTGACGGTGGAGGCGCTGCCAGAATTGCCGATGGCGCTGGAGGTGATGTTGTTGAGGCTGGTGTAAAGCTTGGAAATCAGGCTGCCGACGCTGGTGGGATTTTTGGCGTAGGCTGAGGAAAACGCCGTACTGTTGAAGGTGACACCACCTGCGCTGGTGATGGAAAGGCCAATGGCATTGGCGCTGAGGCCGCTGGATTCCAGGTTGCTCACAGCACTCATCAACTGGTTCTTGAGGTTGGTGGCCGAGAAATTGCCCAATAGCGGGCCGGTTTTGGCGGAAGCGGAAGAAGCCGCGCTGGAGGATTTTGAGGAAGCGAATTTGGTCTCACTCGCAATCGCCGAGATGGCGGCGTTCAGGCTGGTGGCAACACTGGAAACTTTGCTGGAAAGCCCGGCGGGGGACGAGCTGGCCGAGAGTGCTGCATTGCCCGAGCTAACCAGCGAAATGGTAGCACCGGCCACAGCGCTGCTCAGCGTGTTGGTGGTGCTGGTGATGGGGATGCCGTTGAGGGTGAGCGAGGCGTTGGCCGCGGTTTGCGCCAGCACCTCGGTGCCCGGCGTGGCGGTGCTGTAGGAAAATTGCGCCAGCGCTCCGGTGCCGGAAACTGAAAAAGCCGCGCTGGCACCCGTGCTGCTGCTGTTTAACACCAGCCTTGTGCCGGTGCTGGTGCCGATCAGTGAGGCTTTGACGCCGCCGGCCTGCTTGTTGATGGCGGCGGCGATGTTATTTAGCGTCATGCTGCCGGAACCGAGCGAAATGGTTTCGCTTTTGCCGCTGGCCAGGGTCACCGCCAAAGTGCCCGCCCCGCCGGAAAGCGTGCTGCCCGCCGAGCTGATCAGCCCGGAATAAAGCTCCTGCCCTTTGGCCAGGGAGATGTTGGTGAGATTATAGGTGCCGGTGGCGGCGGTGGCGCCAACGGTGGCGGTGGCGGTGGCGGTGTTGCTGCTGGTTACCGCGCGGCTGTTGATGGTGGACAGGGTTTTGATGCTGGCCAGACTATCAGACAGCGTGGAGACAGCGCCGCTGATGCTGCCCCAGGCGGAAATAATCGCTTTGTCTGTGGTAACCTGGCTCTGCAGATTGACGATGGGCGCTTCGAGGCGCTTCGTGACCGTGGCGATCTGGGAATTGACCGCGGCGGAGCTGAGTGAAGACACAGTCGACATGGCGCACCTGAATTGAACAAATGAAAAGCGTGTTGGCCGGGGCAATATGCCCCGGCCAGATTAACCAAATGCTTACGGCAGCAGCGAGAGGTAGCTCTGCTGCAGCTGGGTGGAGGATTTCAATGCCGCCACGCCAGACTGCGCCTGGATCTGCGCCTGGGTAAGCTGGTTGGCCACCTGCGGAATATTCGCATCCTGCACCACACCCAAAGCCGTGGTCACGTTCTGGCTGGTGGCGTTAAGGTTGTTGATATTCGCGGTGAGGCGCTGTTGCACCGCACCCAGCTGACCGCCCTGGTTGTTAAGCCCCGCCAGCGCGTATTTGATGACGTTGATGGCGCTGTTGGCGCCAGAGGTGGTGCCAACATTGATGTCTGCCAGAGAGCTCAGCTTGGCGGCACCGGAGTTGCCGACCAGTTTGGCCGAACCGCTGACGGTGAAGGCAGCGCTGGACTGGAACTGCACCTGGCCCTGCTGGATATCGCCCGTGACGGCCTTAACGGTGCCATTCGTGGAAAGGGTGGTAACAGTGCCGCCCGCGCCGGCGGTGGTGGCGGTGCCGGCGGAGGCAAACTTGATGTTCTGGCCGTTCTGCTGGGTCAGGGTGAGCTTGCTGCTGGCGCTGGAAGCCACGATGCCGCTGGTGCTGCTCTGCTGGTTGATCTGCGAGACAACTTCGGAGAGGCTGGAGGCATTAACAGCCACCGCCCCGCCGATGGTGCTGCCCGAACCAGAAGCTTGCAGCTTGAACTTGATGTTACCACTGGCGCTGGCGGCCACGGAATATTGTGTCGTGTTGGTCGCCTGCGCCTGCACGCCGGTTTTGCCGGAAACATTATTGGCGGCCTTGGCGATCGCCGCGGCGGATTCCGTGGCGGTGGTGGTAATGCTGCTGGCACCGCCGGTGGGGCCGGTAATCGTCACGGCTGTGCCAGTAAGCGCACCCGTGGCTGAGACCGCGCCGGAAGAGGCGTTGTTAAAGCCGGTGCCGTAGGATGTGGCGTACATGCCGATACTGTTGGAGGTGGTGTTGCCGATGGACAGGCTCAGCGTCTGGCCTTCATTGGCGCCCACCTGGAACTGCACGCCAGAGAACGTGCCGTTAAGCAGGTTGATGTTGTTAAACTGGGTCTGGTTGGCGATGGTGGAAACCTGGCCGGTGAGCTGGCCGACCAGCGTTTGCAGAGACTGCGCTTCCGCCGGGGTCTGCGTGCCGTTGGCTGCCTGCACGGCGATGGAGTTGAGCTGCTGCACGATGCCGATCTGCTGGCCGATGGCGCTCTGCGCCGTCTGCAGCAGGGAAACGGCCTGGTTGGCGTTGGAGGTCGCTTGTGTCAGGCCGTTCAACTGAGAGGTGAAGCCTTGCGCGGTGATATAGCCGGCCGGGTTGTTGGCGGGAGAGTTGATCGACATGCCGCTGGCCAGCTCGCTTTGCAGCGAATTGTTGGTCTGCGAGGTGGCGGCGATGGAGTTGAGCGCGGAGAGTGCGCCGGAATTGGTGAGAATAGAACCTACGGCCGACATGGATTGAAGCTCCTAGGGTTGGGGTTGCCGTACCCATTCATTCGCGCCGGATTGAAAAAGTTTTCATGTTTTCAGGAAAAATTTCAGCCGCCGCGTTTTGGCGCGTCAACCTCAAGCAATCCGCCGCTAAAATAATAAAGTAGAGGGCGATTCAGACTTCAGGCCCGCTCCGGAACCGGCGTGAACGTAAACCGCTCTAATCAAGCCGCAATTCCACGCCTTGCGCTGTCACCTGTGCGGCGAAGCGCCGCCCGCTGGCCTGGTTGGTCAGCAGAATGGTATCGCCGATGCGCCCTGGCTGGTCCGCCGTGGCATCAATCGCCAGCACCACCCCGCCGCTGTAAACATGCACGGTGACGATCTGGCCGGAGGCCACCACCAGAGGTGCCTGCACATCGTTTTGTGTCACAATCATGCCCGCTGGCATGGACATGACGGCCTCAGCGCCGGCAACCTGCGCGGGGTTGGTAAAAACCTGGCGGCCGGCGAAATCTTGAACCGGCATGGGTTTCACCATCAAGTCTGCTGGGGTGATGCTCTGGCCCGCGGCTAAAGGCTGGGCGGCCACCACCACGGCCAGGCTCTGCGCCACGGTCACGTTGACGTATAATGTCCAGTCCGGGGTGGGGCACTGCACCTGGGCCTGCTCATAGGGGGCCATGCCGCTCAGCGTGACCGCCAGAGGGGCTGTGCAGGCAGGCATGGCGGCGGCTCCGCTTGTGGGCCCCAGGCTTATGCTGGCCCCTGGCGGGGCCAGGTTTTGCGCCGCCACCCGCACGGCTTTGGCCAGAGCCGCCTCGTTCTGCATGGTCTGCGCCAGGCAGGGCAAGGCGCAGTATGTGGTCATTAATAAAGCCAGGCCAGGCAGAATGGGCTTCATTCGGCGGCGCTGGCCAGGTTTGCCGGTGATGCCAGCCGGGCCCAGCCGGGTATCTCTTGCTCGATTGTTGACAATGCCAGCGCCGCGGCCCGCGCTTCTGCACCTTGGCGCAAGGTCTCCGGCAGGTCAGCCACGGCGTTTTGCAGTGCCACCAGCCAGTCTTGCTTACGGTTGGGCAGCCGTAGCGCGCCGAGGCTGGCGGAAGCATCCAACCGGCTGTCGATAATCAGGCGGCACCCGGCCGCGGCGGCCAACAAGGCGGGGTAATGGTCGGCATGGGTTTCGCTGGCGGCGGGCCGGAGCATAATCTGCGGGCCGGTTTGTGCCAGCAGATTGGCCCAACCCTGCTCGTTCTCAGGCTGGGCAAGCCGCGCCACCGCGCCGCTATATTGAACGCCGGGTCGTTCAATCACCATCCAGGCGGCAAGCTCCAGGGTTTCATTCACCAGTTCCTGGAACCAGGGCGGGGCGAAGCCTTCATCCACCCAAAGCACGCGAGGCTTGGTGTTTAACCCTTTCCCAGCCTGAAAATTTTGCCAATACCGGTTGGAGAGAGCCGGGCGCCACAGCTCCACCGCATGGCCGCGCGGTGCCAGCTTGCGCAGAGTGGCCGCCAGCCCCGGCGAGGTGGCAAAAACCCGTTCTGCCGCCGCCAGGGCGGGCAGGGCATCTGGCTCTGGCAAGGTGTTGAATAAGGCCGTGTAAGGCGGGCTGTCGGCGTGTGGCGCGTGCAGCGGGTTCACCCGCACCCAGGCTTGCGGGGCGCGCCGGGCAAGGTCTGTAGCACTTGGCAGGCCCGGCACCCAATCCGCCTCCATCAGCCCCGCATGGCGCATGGCCCGGACGGCGTTCAGCGCCGCCACGGCCTGTGCGGCATCGCCGCTCAGCAGCAGGCTGGCTGGGTCTCGTGGGCTGGCGCAAACCAGTCCGGTGCGGAGTTCCGGCACCAGCAAGTCCCCGTGCAGGGACAAAGCCGGATGGTGATACGGGTCGGCCGACGGCAGGGCGCGCGCGGCCGGCGAGCCAGAGCGGAAGGCGCATCCGGTATCGATGACGGGAAGGGCATTGTCTGGCATCACGATGCTGACATCGGGTGTCCAGACCAGCCTTGCCCCAGGGGCGCGGAGCTGGGCGCAGAGATCAATCCAGAGCGCGTCACCTTCTAAATGCGTGGCCATATTGCAGGCGGCCAGTGCCGCGCGGCGGGCCAGCAGCCCTGGCGGGGCGATGGCGCTGGCTTCCTGGTCCACCAGTAGCCAGCCGCCAGGGCCGGGGGAGGTTGGCTCATGCCCCGCGCCCAGCCTGGCATCCGCGCCGATCACAATCGGCCCCAGCATCTGCTTTCCGTTTGCACCCAGCGGAGCGATGCTGCGGGCGGCCACCGCCACCACGCCAGGGTCTGCCAGCTTGGTGCGCAGCCCTTCCAGCCAATGCGGGGTTAAATCCTGCATCCGCGCATCCAGCACCGCCACCAGCTCAGTTTCGGCCAGCGCAATGGCCTGGGCCAGCGCCGCGCCCTTGCTGGCGGCGATGACGGCAAGCACCTTGCCCTCCAGGGCATCTCGCTGGGCCATGACCGCCGTGAGGTAGGTTTGCATCTGTGGAGAAAATGCTGCCCCCGCCAAAATCACTGGCCCGGTGAGAGCTTTGCCGCTCAACAGCGCCGTTAACCATTTATCCAGCACCGGAATTTCCGCGCCGTCGCACAGCATGATGATGCTTGTGCCGGGGTCTTCGGCAACGCGCATATGGTGGAACAACCCTGGATGCTGGCGGTTTTGAATCTCCGCCTTCATGCCGGAAGCCAAGAGATGTTGCGAGAGCGCCTTTGCCGCGCGGGCGCAGAACACCGCCAGCGGAATATCGTCGCGCTTGCTGTGCGGGCGGCGGCTGAACACCGGCTCTGGCAGGCGTTCAACCTGTGCGCCGCGCGCGGCCAGGCGCAGCTGAAGGTCATATTCCTCCGCCCCCGCCCATTCCGGGTTAAAGCCACCGGCGGCTTGCAGGGCCTTGGCACCATACCAGACCCAATCCCCGATATAAGCGGCCTGGCGCAAACGTGTGATGTCCCAGCCCGGCTTATGGCGTACCCAGCCGCCGTTTTCGCTCGGCACAACCTCGTCGGAATAGATCATGTCCGGGTTCGTGCGCGCGGCCAGCAGGGCAAAACGCAGGCAGCCATCCGGGGCAATGATGTCTCCTGCGTTCAGAACGGCGACATAATCCGCCTCCGCCGCGCAGAGATTGAGTTCATCGCAAAGGCGGCGTGTCATCGCTTCCGGTTCAGCGGAAACAGAAATGATAGAAACACCCTCCAGCGCCAGCGTATCCGCCGCCAGAATTTTCACCACGGCGGGCGCTTCCCATTGGCTGCGCAAGCTCTCCAGCGTCTCGTTCACGGCGGCGGCCCGCCCGGTGGGGGCGGCGATAAGCACCGCCAGCCGGGGCAGCTTGCCAGCTTCGGCGCGCAACGCCTCCAGTCGGGCTTTCGCACCTTCATCCGTACGCTCCGCCGGGCGTAGAGCAGCGGTGGGGCTGGTGGCGTGTGCGGTTGGCAGGAGCGCACCGCCAAAGGCTGGCAAGGCGCGGCCATGGCTGGCACCGATCTCGCTAAGAAATCCAGACAGATCGGCCGTTTCCGCCGCCAGCTCGTCCCAGAGTTCGGGCTCGAAATCCCGCGCCAGAATGGCGTCCCAGGTGCGGGTGACAAGATCGCGCAAAGGTCGGGCGAGATCAACGTGGGAGAGTTTTTCCGAGCGGTTGAGCTGGCCGGTGAGGTAGGCGCTGGCTTCGGTTAGATTCGCGTTTAAAGCCAGGCCAAGCTCTGCCTCAATCCGGCGCAGTTGCGCGGCGGGGTCGGCGAGCAACTCGTGATAGGTCAGCCAGCTTCGTGGCAGATGCCGCGCCAGGCGTTCCGCATCTGTTGCGTAGCTCATCCACAGCAGCAGCGCGTGCGCGCGCGAAAGGCCATTTTTGCGGCTCTGGCTGGAGGCGGCGGTCCACGGATCACGAAAAATATGCACCACTTGCGGCTTGTGCCCGGCTTGTTTGGCCACCCGCTCATAAAGCGGCAGGGTGCGGCACAAATGCGGGTGCTTCAGGCCCCAGAGCTGATCTTCCTGGGTAAACCGGCGGCGCAAAATCTCGTCGAGCTGTGTGGCCAGCGGGGCGATATCGGTGCGGTCCATCCAGCCCGTCGGCAGGCCGCGCACATCCGTCCAATCCACGCCCAGACGGTTGAACAAATGCGCGTCAAGCTCGATCAGCTCCGGAATTTCATAAAAACCAAGCGGATTATGTTCGTTTGGGTCGGCATCGTTATAAAATTTAACCCCGGCCCGTTGCAGCGCGCCAGAGAGTGCGGAAGTGCCGCTGCGATAATAACCGACGATGAAGATGGCGTTGCTCATGCCGACAATTCCTTAAAGATACTTGAACAGGCTGAGGCTTTGCGCCGTGGCGAAGGTTTTCATTGCCGCCTGCACGGCGGTCATGCTCTGGTCCAAGGCGCTGATGGCCGCAGGCATGTTCACGGCGGTGGCGTTGTTCACCGTGGTTTGCGCCGCTGTTTGCTGTGTGGTGTTGCTGGTGGCGGCGGTGGCCAGCGCCTGCAATGTCACGCCGTTTTGCGCCTGTGCGGTAGTGATTGCCTGCTGGTATTGCGCCAGCCCGGCGAGGCTCTGGTTAAGCACCTGGTTGGTTTGCGCCACCTGCGCCGGGGTTGCCTGTGCGCTGCTGAGGGCTGTTGAAATTTGCTGGAGCAGCGCGAAGGCTGATTGCGGACGCGCGGGCGAAATGGTGAAGCTGTCGCCATTCGCGGGGGCGCCGGTAATTTCGTAATTCACCCCGGCCAGCTGCAAATTGGTCTGGTTGGTTCCCCCGCTGGTCAACGTGCCGGTAGAGAGGGTGGTGCCGCCCTGCGTGGCCGTGTAGGTTGTGGTGTTGCCGGAAACTGCGAATGCAACCGTGATCGGCGAATTGCCCTGCTGGAACGCATTGGCGGTCGCAGCGCTGACCAGCCCTTGCTGAAGCATTTGCCCGGTGCCACCATTGCTGCCATTGGCTGTGATAACCGAAGTACCATCCCCCGCAAGGGCTGAGGTGAACGCCTCGCCGTTCACCAGCGTGTTCGCGGTGTTGCCCTGGCTGATGGTAGCCTGGGACTGGCCGGAATCGCCAAAGTAAGCAATGTTGCCGCTGGGGTCGGGTTGAAACGGCGCGAGCGAGCCGCGTGAGCCGCCGAACAGATAGCTGCCATTGGGCGCGATGGTGTTGCCCGCCGCAAGCAATTCTTTAGATGCGCTCTGCACCTGCAAGGAAAGCGCGTTGAGGTTTTGCGCGTTGGTGGTGCCGCTGAGGGCTTGCAGCACAATGGACTGAACATTGTCCAGCAACGAGGTAACAGAACTGTAAGCGTTGTTGGCAGCACCTAGCTGCGTTTGAAGCGCGGCCTGGGTATTATTATTGTTGTTCAATTGGCTTATTTGGTCGTTGCCAAGCGCGGCTGTTTCATAAGCCGCCGGGTTCTGGCTGGGCGTTTGCACCGCCATGCCGGTTGATATCTGTTGCTGCAACGCGTTGATCTGCGCTTCCTGTGCAGTCAGCGTGGTGGTGAAATTGCTATAAAATGAGAGCTCCATTTTTGGATTCCTTTAAATTTCAGCAGATATTTCGGCTTTTTGGTGAAGATACGGCAGGTCTTGCGCCGCGCGGTTTTGAGCGGTGATCTGTTCCAGCCGTCGTGCGCTGGCCAGGCGGTCTTGCAAAATGCGGCGCCGGGCGCGTAATTCTGCCAGGGCGGCGGCGCAGCCGGAAAGCTGTGTTTGCTCAGTGGCGATTGTTTCAGTTAATTGCCGGATCACGGCCTCAGCCTGGGTGCTGAATTGCCCGGCGCGTTTGGCATCGCCCGCGCGGACCACAGCGCCGTCACGCCATAAATTGCCCAGCCGCTCCTGATAGGATGTAAGAACCTCGCGCTGTGCCTCATAATGCCGCAGGGCCGCGTTATGTCCGCTTAATTGTTCCAGCAGCCGCGCCTCCTTGGCCGCGGCCAACAGATCCAGCTTTGCGAAAGCCTGGGGTTTCATGGTTCATCTCCGAACACGGCGCGCATTTTCGCAAGCGCGCCTTCCAGCCCTATGCGCGCCGCCGCATCCTGGCGCAGCAAATCCTCCATGGCGGGCATGCGCTGCAAGGCTTCATCCAGCAGCGCATCGCGCCCTGGCGCATAGGCCCCGAGGTCCAGAATATCCTGTTTTTCCCGCTTGCGGGCCCAAAGGGCGCGGAACCGCCCGGCGAGCTGCAGATGCTCCTTTGTCACCAGCCCCGGCATGGGGCGCGAGAGCGAGGCGGAAATATCGATGGGCGGATAAATCGCCGCTTCCGCCATGGCGCGGGAGAGCACGATATGCCCATCCAGAATCGCACGGGCAGTGTCCGCCACCGGGTCACCCACATGGTCGTCGCCTTCCACCAGCACGGTGTGGATGGCGGTGATGGAGCCCTGGCCGGGTCCGCCATTACCTGCACGCTCTGCATAGGCGGAAAGCGTGCCGAACACCGAAGGCGGGTAGCCCCTGGTGGCCGGCGGCTCGCCCGCCGCCAGCCCAATTTCCCGCAAGGCCATGGCCAGGCGCGTCAGGCTATCCACCATCAGCAGCACGTGCTTGCCCTGGGCGCGGAAATATTCAGCGATGGCGGCGGCGCGGTAGGCGCCATGCACGCGGGCAAGGGCGGTGTCATCCGCCGGGGAGGCCACAACCACCGCGCGCGGCCGGGCTGTGCCCAGATGGTCCTCGATAAATTCCCGAATTTCGCGCCCGCGCTCGCCGATCATCGCCAGCACCACCACATCCGCCTGAGCGTGGCGGGCGATCATGCCCAGCATGGTGGTTTTGCCGACGCCCGAACCCGCGAACAGCCCCACACGCATGCCGCGCCCCAAAGTGGTGAGCGCGTTGATGGCCGAAACCCCGGTATCGAACGGGGTTTCGATTCTGGCGCGGGCCATGGGGTTGATCGGGCTGCCGAGCATCGGCCAGGGCGTGGTGGCTTCGGGCGGGAGGCTGCCATCCAGCGGGTTGCCGCGTGCATCCAAAATCCGGCCCAGCAGGCCCGGTCCGGTCATCACCGCCATCTCGGTGGTTTCCACCCGCACCCGTGCCCCGCGCATAATGCCGCGCGTACCTTGCTCTGGCATCATCAGCATTGCCCCGGCCTCAAACCCGATAATCTCGGCGGCAGCCTCGCCTTCCGCTTGCTCGATCATGCAGCGCGCTCCAATGGGGGCTTGCAGCCCGCTCACGCGCAACATCTCACCATTGGCCCGCAGCACGCGGCCATAGCGGCGCACCAGTGGAGCACTCAGCGCGCTACGCAGTGTCTCCGTCGTGCGGTTGGTAAGGCTTTCCAGCGTCATCATGCGGCGTTGTCATTCGGCAGGGCGAGGCTTTCGCGCAACGCGGTAAAGCGGCTTTCCAGCCGCGCATCCCATTCGGTCTTGTCCAACTTGTCGCCGTCTTCTGCTGTAAGCTCGAGTAACGCCCCGCCGGGGGTAATGCTTTCATCCGCCACCAGCGCCAGCGCTCCGCCGGGCAGTTGCTCGCTCAATCCTGGAATATCGGAAGGATGCAGATGCAGCCGTATGGTTTGGCGTGGGCCACATTCAGCAGCGGCTTCCTTCAACAGGTTTTTCACAAGCCCCGCCAGCTCGGCACGCGCATTGCCACTCTCACCGCCCGCAATATGCCGGGCGAGTTGCAAAGCCATGTCCAGCACCAGCTCGGCAAGGTCTTGCTCCTTCAGCGCCAAAGGGGCGGCAAACTGTGCGGCACCCTGCTCCATAACGCTGAGCATCCGTGCCAGTTTTTCGCGTTGCGGTGCCATCGCGGCAAGGGCGGCGGCCTCCCCGGCTTCCTTCGCTTCACTCATGGCTGCGTCTCGAATTTTCGCAATCTCCTGCTTCACGCGCCGTTGAATTTCGGCATCCCGCGCGGCGATATCGGCCGTGTCCGGTGCCAGCACGGTTTGTACGAAATGACGGTTGCGGGAGGCTGTTACGAAACTCATTATTCAGTGCCGCGCTGGGGTGGGGCGCTCGGGGCGCTGGAGGTAAGGCGCAGAGATTCGATGAAAAGCCCGCCAATCGGTATCAGTAATGCCAATGCGGCGGTCGCCAGCAGCCCCATCGCCAGGGCTGAGAGCAGCCAGGCACCTGCCATGCCGAGATCAGTGAAGCTGTCGGGTTCATGCGTGGCGGCCCAAGCGGTCATTGCCGCGAGGCTGAGCAGGAAGGGGCTGAACAATTTTTTTGGTTTGCGCGCTTTGGCTTTGGCCATGTTCCATTCATCCTTGCGGTTGGTTTAGTTGGGAAGCGGTGCCAGAGGGGTCAGGCGCGTGGATAACCACCACCACACGCCGGTTAAGCGCGCGGCCGGCATCCGTCGCGTTGCTGGCCAAAGGCGAAAACTCGCCAAATCCTTCCGCCGCAAGCAGATTGCCACTAACGCCATTGCTGAGAAAAAGCTGCACCACCGCCACCGCGCGCTCCGCCGAGAGCGACCAGTTGGAGGGAAATTGCGCTGTGGCGATAGGCTGATTATCGGTATAGCCCTGCACGGTAATTCTGTACCCGGCGGGCAGTTTCGTCAGGCCGCTGCCCACCTGGGCGAGCAGCTTCGTGGCATTGGGCTTCAGCACGGCCTGACCGGAATCAAACAGCACAGACGCATCAAGCTGGATGGTTAAAGTGAGCGGCGCATTGTTGATGGTAACCTGATGTTTTTCGACCATCGGCTGAAACAGGGTGCTCAGTTTCAGGTTTAATTGCTGCAAGGCTTGTAGGTCTTTCGCCAACTGCTTTGCCATGTTCTGCGGAATTTTGGATTGCGCGGAAGTGGGCAATTCCACCCGCGTGGGAATTGGCGAAGTGTGGTGTTGCAGCACGCCGCTTGAGCCGGATGGTTTCGTAACAATCACAGCAGGTGGTACGCCCTGAAAAGCTTTGATAAACGCTTTGGTGATTTCCTGTTCCTTGAATTTATTGCGGCTTGAGGATGCATACAGCACCACGAAAGTGGCCAGCAGCAATGTCAGCAAATCGGCGTAGGAAATGATCCAGCGCTCATGGTTCGGCGGTGGCTCAGGTTTTTGTTTTTTCGCGGGAAGTTTTGTGCCAGCCATGGTTCAGGCTGCCTGGGAAGCGCCTTCTGGCACCTCCTCTTCGGTTTCGGCCACCTTGGGCTCAGGCGCTTCATGCATGAAGTTTTTCAGCGTCTGCCGGATCACGATACCCGGCTTGCCTTCGGCCAGCAGCAGAAAGCCCTGAATCACCACCATCCGTTCGCGCTCCATCTCCTTGGCGATGGATTTCAACCGCCCGCCCAGCGGCAAGGCGATAAGATTGGCAAACCCCACGCCATACACCGTGGCGATAAAGGCGGTGGCGATGCCTTCGCCCAGCTCGCTCGGGTGGTCCAGCCGCATCATCACATGGATCAGCCCCAGCACGGCGCCCATGACGCCGATTGTGGGGGAATAACCGCCCAGCGCTTCCCACACATGGCCGGGGTGCTCCTGCTCGCGGTCCAGGTTCTCGGCGATGATGCTGAGCATGGAGGCGAAATCCTCCGGGGCGGTATTATCCACGATCATCTGCAGGCCCTGGCGCTGAAACGGGTCTTCCACATTCGGAATTTCCTGCTCCAGCACCAGCGTGCCGAAACCGCGCGCCTTGGCTGACCAATCCGCCACATGGTCGATGAATTCGCCGAGGTCGATCTTGGGCGGCTTGGCCAGCCACATCACTGCCTTGAAGCCGGAGACCAGGGTGTGAAAGCCGAATTGCACCAGGCAGGCCGATACCGAGCCGCACATGACGATGATGAAAGCGGTGAGGTTGAGCAGCGAGGAAATCGGCACATGGTCCGTCAACGCGCCGGCAAGGATGACGAGAATCCCGAGCAGCAGCGTAGCCAAATTTATCAAGATACAAATTCCCCTCGTTGCGCCGCATTGATATGCAGGGCGAGCGCCTCCAGCGCCCGCTTGCGCAGCCGCGAGGCGTAGCCCTCGCTGATATCCAACACGCTCGCGATTTCCCGATTGTTAAGTTCATCGTAAAAATGCAACGCCAGCACCCGGTATTCCTGCTCCGGCAGCAGCCGCAGTGCTTCAACCAGCAATCCCCGGTTATCCACGCGGGTGAGCAGAGAAAATGGATCTTGCGGCCCGTCGCCGCTGTTATGCACGGCGATATCCACGGTTTCCTGGTCGAAATTGGTCTGCCCGCGCTGGTGCGTGCCCTCGCGCCGCAGCCCGTCGATCATGGCACCCTTTATGCGCCGCGAGGCAAACGCCTGGAATGGCACGCCATGGTGGGGATCGAAGCGCTGGGTGGCCTCCATCATGCCAATCGCGCCCCATTGCAGCATCTCTTCCACATCCGCCCAGGGCATACGCGCCTTCAACAGCAGCGCCATCCGCTTAATCCAGTTGCCATAAAGTGCTGTAAGCTCGGCTTTGCCGGGGGCGGTGGCGTCAGCCATTGGTGGGCTCGGCCGTATGCACCACCTGCAACGGCATGGTTTCTGGAATTTCCTCCAGGGCGATAACCGGCATGATCCCGCTCACGCATTTGGCCACGGCGCGGCGCAGGGCGGCCTGCACCACCAACACGGGCTTCGCCCCGCGCGCGCGCATGGCTTTGGCGGCCTGCTCTGCGGCCTGGCGTAGATGCGTGGCGATTTCAGCCTCCACCTCGCCGGCTGCAGCCTCCCGCGCCGCGCGGAGGGATTTGGTCACCAGCTCCTCCAGCTTTGGTTCCAGCACCGAAACGCGCAGCGTCGGCTCGCTACCCATGAATTGCCCGGCGATAAAGCGTCCCAACCGCAGCCGCACCGCCGCCAGCAGCCGTTCAGGTTCTTTGGCGCCCGCGTCGGCGGCTTCCACCAGCGCCTCGGCGATCCGTTCAAAATCCCGCACCGGCACTTCCTCGGCCAGCAGCCCCTGGCAAACCTGTCGAATGATTCCAGCCGAAAGCGTGGCGCGCAAATCTTCGGCCAGGCGTGGCGTGGTTTCGGCCAGCCGGGTGATCAGCCCTTCCACCTGCGGGCGGCCCAGCAAATCTGCCCCGAAACGCTTCAGCACCTCGGCGAAATGGGTGGCTATGGCGGAGGCCGCGTCCACCACGGTGTAGCCAAGCTCTTCCGCCGCCGGAATGCTGCCTTGTGGAATCCACACGGCGTTCTGGCCAAACGCCGCGTCCTTCACGGGGCGGCCAATGGCGAGCTTTTCCACCACCATCGGCCCCTCAATGGCCAGCCATTGGCCAGGCCATGCCTCGCCGCTGCCAATGGTGGCCCCGCGCAGGGTGAAGCGATAGCCATGGGCGGCAAGGTCTGATGAATCGCGGATATGCACGGCGGGCACCAGAAACCCCATGGCGCGGCCATAACGCTGGCGCACGGCGGTTAACCGCCCCAGCAGCCGCCCTTCGCCCGTGCCCACCATAGGGGCCAGGGCAAAGCCGATATTCATGCCCAGCGGGTCCACGCCGGAAACATCCGTCAAACTGTCAGGTTTCACCTCCGCCTTGTTGTTATCTGCTTCGGCAGAGGCCGGCGCCTGCCCGCTCTGCGGTTGCGCACGCGAAAGCCGCCAGGCGGTAAACCCCAACGCCCCGCCCAGGAGCAGGAACGGGATATGCGCCATCTCTGGCACCAGCCCGATGGCGATGGTGATGGCCGATGCAATCGCCAAAGCTTGCGGATATTTGGAAAGCTGGGATTTGATCTGCGCGCCGATATCCTCGCCCGTGGCCACGCGCGTTACCACCAAGCCCGCCGCAACCGAAATGGTAAGCGAGGGAATTTGCGCCGCCAGGCCGTCGCCCACGGTGAGCAGCGTGTAGGTGCGCGCGGCGTCGCCCAGCGGCAAACCAAATTGCAGCGTGCCGATAATCAGCCCGCCCAGCATGTTCACCACCAGAATAATCATGGCCGCGACAACATCGCCACGCACGAATTTGGAGGCACCATCCATCGCGCCAAAAAAATCTGCCTCCTGGCGCAAGGCTTCCCGCCGCCGCTCCGCCGCCTGGGGGGAGAGAATGCCGGCGTTGATCTCGGCATCAATCGCCATCTGCCGGCCGGGCAGAGAATCCAGCATGAAGCGCGCGGAAACTTCAGCGACGCGCGAGGCGCCCTTGGTAACCACAACGAAATTGATGATGATGAGAATGATGAAGATGATGCCGCCGACAACGTAATTTCCACCGACGGCGAATTGGCCGAAGGATTCAATCACATGCCCCGCCGCCCCTGGCCCAGTATAGCCTTTGAGCAGAATGGCGCGTGCGGTGGCAACATTCAGCGCCAGGCGCATGAGCGTGGTGGCCAGCAGCACAGAGGGGAATGAGGAGAATTCAGACGGTGAGGGGATATAAAGTGCGGCCGCGAGAATCACGAGCCCGGCTGAAATATTGAGCGCGAACAGAAACGAGATGGCTGGCCCTGGCAGTGGAACCGCCAGCATCACCAGCACCATCAAGATAACAATAGGCCCGGAAAGCTGACCCAGGCTGAAGGCGCGCGGGCCTGGAAGGGCGAGTGTGTCAGCCATGCAAAAGCCCCGGAATAGCATTGAATAATCTTGTGGCGTAATGCTCAACCGCCCCCATCATCAGCGGCCCCGCCGTCATGGTCACTAGCGCCAGGCCGCCCAGCTTAAGCACGAAGGGGATCGACGCCTCGCGCACTTGCGTGGCGGTTTGCAAAATGCCTGCCCCCAGGCCGATAATCAGCATCAACAGCAAGGCTGGCCCGGCAAGTTCTGCAAAGGCCAGCCAGGCACCGTTATTTACGCCAGTGGCGTTCATGAAGCCACGTCTTCTTCTTCCTTCACAGCGTCTTCGGCCAGAGCGGTCACGCGCACACCGTAACGATCGTTGGCCACGGCGACAACTTCGCCATAAGCCAACTTCTGGCCATTGGCGAAGATCGCCAAAGGTTCGCCGATCACCTGGTCGAGTTGCAGAATTTGCCCATGGCGCAAGGCGCGTAGGTCTTTCACGCTTATCTGTGCGCGGCCAAGCTCAACCGCCACGGCCACCTGCACCCTGTCCAGCACCACTTTGGCAGTGATGGCCGTCGTACCACGCGGCTGCGCTTGCAGGCGTTCAAGTTCCACGCGCTCTGGTTCTATCAGCTTCTCAGCACCGGTCAGGCGTTCTTTCTGCTCAACCATTTCTGTTTCTCCTTCATCCTCAGCCTTCACGCGGCAACACACATGCCCGTCCTGCTGGCCATAATCGGCCAGGAACAAATCCACCCCGCCGCCGATCGCCACCGCGTAGGGCAGGAGCGTCACCGGCAGCAAATCGCCCGGTCGTAACGCCTGAAATACCATCAGGGGCAGTTCTGCCCTGGCCACCTCAAACCGCAGCTCAATTTTTGTGCTGTCGGTTAATTGTTCCACCCCGCCGGTCCAGTTCACATCCGGCCCGCGCCCACCAAGCAAACCTGATTGATTCGCGATTTTTGCTTCAAGCGTTTCAAATGCCGAGTATGGAACAATGATACGAATGGTGCCTGAACCAAGATCCGTTTCAAAAATGCCGGTCACGGCAATCATCCAGTCCTGCCCATCGGCGATCGCCAGCATACCGGTGGCATTTTCATAGGCGATGGCCGAGAGGGTAAGCGGCACGACGGGCGTGAATGTTTCGCTGATGGTGGTGAAAGCAAGGTCCACCATCTGCCGCCCGATGCGCGTCTCCAACGCTGAAAGCTCGTAACGTTCAAATGGATGCGCGGCGGTGGCACCGCACATCGCATCCACCATCGCGCCGATCAAATCACCGTCGATGGCCAGCAACATGCGTCCGCGCAACGGCGTGAGTTCTGAAATGCCGGCCAGCATCACCTCCGGCAGGGCGGACATCGCGGATTCATGGCTGATGACGTTTTGAATGCAGGAAAGCAGCTGCACGGAGTGGCGCATCCGTTGAAACAGCACAAAGGCAATCTGCCGCATGAATCGGTCGGCCAATGTCTCCATGAGCACCGAGCGCAGCAAGGGTGCGCGCATCGGGTCCAGAAGATCGAGCGGCTCCGCTTGCGGGTCAATCTCAAGCATAGGCGCTTAATCCGCTCGGCGTGGTTTGTGGTTCAGCAGCAAAAGTGTCGGCATTGTTCTGGCGCGGGGGGGTGTAGCCGCTCTGGCCGTTCTGCCCGCTTTGTTGCGAAAACTGCCCGCCCACCTGCGCCTGGCCCAGCGTGAGGCCAGATTGCGCCATGGCGCTGCCAAGCCCTGGCAGGCTGGCTTGCAGGGCTTGCGCGGCATCGGCTGTGCTGGGCACAAACATCACGTTTACTTGCCCTTGTGCGCTCAGCCGCACTTCTACAGAAAGATGTCCCAGCCCTGGTGGGTCCAGCCTTAAAACCGTGCCCGTCTGGCCGGATTGATGCAACGCCGTAACCGTGGCGGCCAACGCCGCGGGTGCTGTGCCGGTGCTTTCAACCCTGGCCGTGGTTTGCGTGGTGGTGTTGCCTGCAGCGGAAACAGAAAATTCAGCCCCTGTCGCGCTTGCACCACCGAGCGCCGTAACGGCAGAGGTGTTAGATTTCGCTTTTTCCTTTGGCAAAACCGTCATGGTTTCAGAAAGCTGTGTCGCTCGCGCGGTCAGGGCCTGAGCCGTGCTGGTGGCCGCCGGCTGGTTGGCTGGCTGGCTGGCTGGCTGGTTGGCGGAGGGCTGCATAGCGGCTTTGCCGCCGCTTGTGGTTCCCGCGCTTTGCAATGTCGTCCGCGCGGTCAGGGCCTGAGCCGTGCTGGTGGCCACCGGCTGGTTGGCTGGCTGGCTGGCGGAGGGCTGCATAGCGGCTTTGCCGGCGCTTGTGGTTCCCGCGCTTTGCAATGTGGCGGCGTTGTCGCGCGCGCCGCTGGTTGTGACGGAAGCTAATTCTGCCACGCCAGGCTGGGCATTGTTGGCAGGCGGGGCTGCCGGCGCCAAAGGTTGTGCTTTTGTGGCTATATGGGCGGGCGCGGCCACAGGGTTTGCTGGTGCCGTGGAAATCTCTACACCGGGTTTAGGTGGTGTGTCGTTGCGATTTGGTAGCGTTTGATTGCTTGTGACCGTGTTCGCCGCATTAGCCGTGTTGGCGGCCACGCTTGCGGTATGGCTGGTTTGCAGCAAGCCATCGCCGGGCGGTTTTTCATTCACCGGGGCGGCCAGTTTTTCTGGGGCTGGCTGCACGGGCAGCGTTGGCATTCCCGTTGCCACAACCACAGCGGTCTGCTGCGTGGCTTTTTTTGCATCTTTGGATGGCTGCGCCATCGCATCAACAAGTTCCGGCTTCGCCGCTTTGGTTGTTTTGTTCAGTTGAACCGCTGGGCCATTTGCATCAGGGGTTGGGGCCGCCGACGAGTCGTTTGGGGCTTTGTTGTTGTCGGCGGTTTGGTTTGGCGAGGCTGGTGCCATGGCTGGGGGAGGGGCGCTGCTTTGCGGCGCCGGCTGAGTGCTGCCGAGTGCATCCGTCCAGGCGGAAGCATTGGCTGCCGTACTGGCATTTGCCGAAGGCGCGGTGCTTTGGGTGACGGATATTGGAAGCAAAAGCTGCATCAAATCATCTCCTCGGCGCTGCTAATGGCAATGCGCCCTTCTCCGGCGAGCTTCAGCGCCACATCGACGATATCGGTCTGCGCGGCCAGTGCATCGGAACGGCGGATCGGCGGGCCGCTGGTCAGCTCCTCTTTCAGCACCTCCACCTGTCGCGCCGAGAGGTTCTGGAAGAACCGTTCCCGTAACGCCTCTTCCACCAGGCGCAAGGCAGGTGCGAGCTTGTCCGCGGGCACCTCGCGCAGCAAAATCTGCATCGAGCGATCGGGCAGCTTGCCCAGATCGATGAATGTGAAAAGATTTTCCCGAATTTTTTCCGCTGTCTTGTTGTCGCGTTCGTCGATGGCACCCAGCACGCTTTCAGACATGGTGGAGGGGAAATGATTCAGAATATCGGCGGTTTGCTTTGCGCCACCCAAATTCGTCACGCGCCGCCCGCCGGTGCCGGTTTGCATCGCCAGCTCGTCCAGCATATCCCGCAACTCCTTCACCACGTTGGGTGAAACCACATCGAGGTTGGAGAAGCGGTAAAGCGCCTCCGCCGCTAGTGATTCTGGCATGAAGGTCAGCAAATTGGCACCCATTTCGTGCGGAATATGCGCCAGCAACAAAGCGATGGTTTGCGGCCTTTCATGCGCCATCTGCATCGCCAGGGTTCGCGCATCGGTGTTCGGCGGCAGATAGAACGTGGAGCGCCGTTCATTGCGCCGCAACCGGTCGAGAATTTCCTTCGCATTACTCTCGCCGATTGCATTCGTCAGCACCCGGCTTAAAAACTTCATGCTATCGCCGCCAATCGCGGTAATGCCGAGATCAGAAGCAAAAGAAAGCATGATATCTTCCCGCAATTGCGGGGTTATGCCCTTAAGATTCGACATCGCCGTGGAAATGCGGTTGACAGACATTTCATCCATTTCGCGCATTATGGCCGCCGCGGTTTCCTCGCCCAATTCGCGCAGCACCAAGGCGGCGCGTTCCGGTCCGGAGAGGGCGGGAGCAGATAATTGCTTGACGTCTTCACTCATTTTCTTCTGTCCAGCTTTGCAGGAGGCGCGCGACACTTGGAATGTTTTCCGCCGCCTGGTCGCGCAGTTCAGAAAAATCCCGGGGGGGCGTGATCACGGGCAATGGCCGTTGCATTGGTTGTGGAGCAGGCAGCAGATTCTTTAAATTCACGTTCGCGATTCGCCGCCCGGCTGGTAAAGCCAGGCCGAACAGTAACGCTATCGCCGCCAGAACCTCCAGCACCGCATGGGCCAACGGATTAGCCGCGGCAATAATGGGGGCCCCCGCCGATGTTGCCACTTGTTTCTGGAAGGGTGTTGCCAGCACATTCACGGTAACATTGGGGTAGGCGAAGGCAGCGCCGATCGCGGTTTTGATCTGCTCAGTCGTCACGTTCTTCGGCAACGCCGCCTGGTTAACCACCACCGAAACAGCGACGGATTTTACCGCCCAATCTGGTTTGGTGATGTCGCTTTCCGTTTGGTCAGTTACAAATGTCTGGTCCAGATTGTTCGTGGAGCGGCTGGGCTGCGGTGCTGGCGGCGCGGCACTGGCCTGGGGCTGTTTTGATCCTGGGGTTTGTGCCGCTGTTTGCGCGGGTGCAGCGGTCGTTTGGCCGGGCGGTTCGTTGGAAAGTGCGCCGGGAATGCCAAGTGCTGCACCATCGGAGCCGGTTTGCGATGTCTGTTGGCTGCTGGAATGCTGGATGATATGCCCCGGCCCATAGCTGGTTTCATGAATAACCGCCTGGGTAAAGTCCAGATTTGCTGACACATCGGTTTGAAAATTTCCTGCTCCCAAAAGCGGAATTAACAACCCTGCGACACGCGCCTCAGCACTCGCCTCCACCTGGGATTCGGTGGTCAGTTGCGTGCCGGTGTTCATCTCCCCACCTGCGGGGTAAACTGTGATGCCGTCTGTTGTCACCACCGTGACATCTTGAGCCGACAGGCCCGGCACCGCGCCGGCCACCAATTTCGCAATGGTTTCGCCCTGCGCCGCGGCTTGCATCTGCCCAGCTTGCACAACCACCGAGGCGGCGGGTTTCGGCTGGTCGGCAAGGAAAGGTGTTTCAGGCGGCAACGCCAGAAACACTTGCGCGCTGCTGATGCCGCTCATCGCCTGGATGGATTGTTGCAGCGAGAGTTCCAAAGCCTGCGTCGCCATGGTCGATTGCGCCAGATCAGAGGCGGTCATCGGTGCGTTTTCAAGCTGGTTCCAGGCCGTTTGCGTGTCTGAGCCCGGAACCGCCGCCGCGCCAAGTTGCAGCCGCGCCTGGGCCAGCTGTGGCGCGGGAACCAAGATCACGTTACCCGCAGCCTGTAACTGGTAAGGGATACCCAGCTTCTGCAACTGGGCGATAACTTTGCCGCCATCAGCGGGGGAGAGCCCTTCGTTCAGCACCGCATAAGGCGGGCCGGAAAGCTCCATCCACAACACCGCCGCAAGCGAGACCAGCACCACGCCGACCGCTGCCCAGAGCATTTTGGGAATCCGCCCTGCCTGTTCCTGCAAACGGGCCAGAATGTCACGCCAGTTTTGCATGGATCAGAACTGCATGTTCATAACGGCCTGATAGGCGGAAACAACTTCATTACGGACGGCAACCGTGGCGTTCCACGCCACTTCCGCGCGGTCGCTTGCAACCAATGCCTTGCCCAAAGTGGCGCCCGGCACGCCAGCGGCATATCCCGCCTCAGCGGTAGCGGCGGACGACTGCTGGGCGCTCACGCCTTGCAAGGCATCCGAAATAAGGCTGAGAAAATGGCCGGCCTGGGGAGCGGCAGAGCTTGCGCTGGTTCCAGCCAGGCTTTTTGCAGCCGCAATCGCGCTTGGCGCAGCAATGCTGGGTATCATAAAGTCCATTCCTTTTGAACAGGGGGCGGGGTAAAGCCGCGATCTATGAATCGAGCCGTTTCCAGCCTAAAACCAGAACGCTTAGGGGTTCGTAAAAATTTTTTTCAGAAAGTAGGAAAACTTTGCTCATGTCGTCCGAATAAAGTCTTACGCCTAACAATTTCTTAAAATTGTGTGTAAGCTAAAGAGAAAACATCTTTGCGCGTATTTAACCTGGCTTCAATATTTTCACCGCAGAGTGTAAAAATCTTGCGCCACCAGAATGGAGCCACGTTTCTATGCCGACAATCCTCGTCCTTGACGATTCTGCCACGATGGTGATGAGCTTGTCTCATATTTTAAAAGGCGCCGGCTACGACGTCGAGACAGGCATGAATGGCCGCGAAGGCATCACCAAGCTGACGGACGGGGTAAAGCCTTCCGTTATTCTAACAGACCTGAACATGCCGGAGCTGGATGGGATAGGCTTTATAAAAGAGGCCCGCAAAATCGCTTCGGCGCGCTACACGCCGATTATTGTGCTCACCACCGAGTCGGGTGGCCGTAAACGAGACGAGGCACGGGCCGCCGGTGCCTCGGGCTGGCTTACCAAGCCGGCGGAGCCAAACCAGCTGCTATCGGTTGTTAAGCAGCTTTGTCCGGTTAAGTAGAAAGTAAGCCGATGCACGAAGCAGAGGAACAGAATGAGGGCCTGGTTTGTGCAATTTTGGCCGAACAGGTTGCGATTCTACGAGACCGGATGGATGCCAGCGAGGCCTTTGATTTGTTATGGCAAACATCAGCTTTGCTATCCTGGCTTGCAGGCTTGCTGGCCGATATTAACCACGAATCCACGCAGGCCACCCCCCTTCAGGACAAAGAGCGCAGCGAGGCGATCGCCAAGATCAACACGATTCGCCATCAGCTTGACCACCTTGCCTTTTTTCAGGCCCAGCGGCAGGATTTCGCACGTCAAATTGCCGATTGCGTGATTGTCGCGCTGGAACGGATGTCTAGCGCGCAAATGCCTGAAGGCACCCGCTTTGCCTCGGCGGATCTCGCGGCTCTCTATGTCAGTGAAGATCAGCGGCGCCTGCACGAGGACGTGCTGTTTCGTCTTCGCGTCGATTAAAAAAATACGAAAATCGACAAAACTCAGGAAATATATCCAACCCCGAATCGAATATAGATTTGAAGACATTTTTATAAAGAGTGCCATTTTCAGGCCATTTTTTACAGCCCGTTAAGAATCGCTTTGTAAACCAATCCTCAGGCGCTTATGCGGCGCCGCCCGGAAAAAAATTTCCATACCAGGGAAGGTTGGGTTGTATGCAGGCGGGGTTTATTAATTTTTATGGCGCTGTGCTGAATCTCCGGCAGGAGCGTTCAGATCTTATCGCCAATAACATCGCTAATGCGGATACGCCGAATTACAAAGCGGTCGATGTGCCGTTTCAAGCGGCGCTCGCGGATGCTTTGGGAACCCAATCGAGCACGTCTTCCGCCCCGGAATACCGGCAAGACGGCGTGGTTGGCCTGAATGGCAACGATGTCTCGCTGGATAGCGAGCGTGTGGAGGCCGCCCAAAACGGGCAAGAAATGCAGGCCTCCACCGTTTTTTTACATCAAGCAACTACCGATCTTGTGACGGCACTCCGCCCCAATCCAAGTGGCATTTAATCTCCGTGCAACCCGGAAAGGAGAAATAGCATATGAGTGACGGTATTTTCTCAATTATCGGCAGCGCTTTGAACGCCCAGGATCTACGCATGGGCGCGATTTCATCAAATCTTGCCAATGCCTCGTCCGTAGCAGCGCCCGGTGAGCAGCCTTACCGCGCACACGAGCTGGTTTTTCAGGCGCAGCCGGTTGCGGGCGGCGCATATGATGGTAGTGCGTTGTCAGGTAATGCCGATTTGGGTGTGCAGGTTGTCGCGAATGTGCAAAGCAACGCCCCGCTCAACAAAAAATACGATCCCGGCAACCCATACGCGGATGCCTCAGGATATGTAACATCCTCCAACGTGTCTCCGGTTGAGGAAATGGTGAATATGATCGACAGTTCTCACTCATACGCTGCATCCGTTGCCATGTTGCAGCAAGCCAGCCGAATCGACCAACAAATGATCAGCAGCTTTCAGGTGGTATGATGAGTATTTCCTCAACAAATGGCATAAACATGGCCAACGCAGCATCTGTTGCTGCTTCCACCACGGCCAGCACCGCTTCCTCAAGCAGTGCATCTTCGCTTACCCAGGCGGATTTTCTTCAGCTTCTTACAGCCCAGTTGAAGTACCAATCGCCAAGCTCCCCGGCCAATCCTACGCAAATGGCGCAAGAATTTGCAGCCATCTCAACCGTTCAAGGCATCAACCAGCTTAACACTCAGCTCAGTTCCATCACCGCTGCCAGTGGTGCCTCGCAAATCGCGCAGGCATCTTCGCTTGTTGGCCGCCAGGTGGCGGTAAGCGGTAACAACGTCATCGCCAATTCCGCCGGCAAGGCCAATGGCGCGTTCAGCCTGCCAAGTGCCGCCGCCAGCACCAACGTAACCATCCTCAATCCCAATGGCAGCGTTGCAACTACGCTTAACCTCGGTGCGCTTTCGGCCGGATCGCAGAGTTTCAGTTGGAGCGGCGGCACCGCAGGCACAACGTACAGCTACGATATTTCCGCGGTTGACGCCAAAGGCAATGCCGTCTCGCCAACGCCGTACACGGTTTACGACGTACAGGGCGTCAATCTTTCCAGCTCATCGCCGACGCTGAACGTCGCCGGCTCAGCAACCCCGCTGCCTGTATCCTCAGTACAAACCGTTCTTGGAGCCTCCGCATGACTTTGCAAACCGCCCTTTCTGGCCTGCTTGGCGCGCAAACCGCCCTTAACACTGTTTCCAACAATCTCGCCAATGCCAACACCACCGCATATAAAAGCCAGACGGCGCTGTTTCAGGATGTGTTTCCCGCCAACGCAACCAATACGCCCGGCATCGGCACCGCGACGGAAGGTATTTCAACCGACCTGACCCAAGGCAACCTCACCTCCACGGGGAATCCGCTCGATGCCGCCATCCAGGGCAACGGATATTTCCTGGTCTCCTCGAATGGCGCGCAACAATATACGCGAGATGGTGCGTTTCAGCTCAACACAACGGGGCAGTTGGAAACCCTGAACGGTGCCTCCCTTTTGGGTTTCACAGCAACAAACGGCGTTATTGGCAACACGCTGGGGCCCATCACCATCAACACTGGTGCGGTTCCGGCCAAGGCCAGCGCCAATATCGGAGCCACGCTGGACCTTAATTCGGGTGACGCTCAAATTCCGGCCACCACCACCTTCAATCCGGCAAATCCGGCAAGCTATAGCGAAAGCACTTCGGTTGTTACCTATGATTCATTGGGCAACGCCAACCGCACGCAGCTTTATTTGGTGCAAAATCAGCCTGCGACAGCGGGTGCCACACCAAGCTGGACAGTTTATGCCCAGCCGCAACTTGCCAATGGCAGCGCTGTTGGTACGCCGCAAAATCTTACCACGCTGAACTTTTCCACCTCCGGCGTGTTAACCTCCGGCAGCCCTGCCACACTTGCGGTGAACTGGGGCAACGGCGCCGCGGCGTCCAATATCGCGTTCAACTTCACAGGTACCACGCTTTCGGCGCAAAATTTCGCCGTGGCTGGCGTCACCAATGATGGTTATGCATCCGGCAGCTATACCGGCAGCACAATTGCTTCTGACGGATCAGTCAAGGCGTCCTACTCCAACGGCAATACCGTTTCGGCAGGTAAAATCGCGCTGGCTAATTTCATCAATCCTGAGGGTTTAACGCCAGTTACCGGAAATCTCTTTAACGTTAGCAACACATCGGGTCAGGCTGTTGTCAACACCCCTGGCAACGGGCTTGCGGGAACGCTTGCCGGCGGTCAGTTGGAATCCTCCAACGCGTCCACCTCTTCTCTGCTTGTATCGCTGATTCAGTATCAGCAGGCTTACCAGGCCAATACTTCCGTTATTCAAACCGAGCAGCAAGACGGCCAACGTCTCGTGCAGATTTAAAGCAGAATTAGGCGATGAACTCCGATTCTCTTTACACCGGCATGGCAGGGTTGCAGGCAATTACAGCGCAAATGCAAGCTGTGGCCAGCAACATCGCCAACGCGCAAACGCCCGGATACGAAGCCGTGCAGGCGGTGACAGATGCACAGCTTTACCAAGGCACCAACGCGCCCGTGGGCGCTGACGCGGCATTGGAAACGCTGGGGCCGGATTTAAAGCCAGGTCCGTTGAAAGAGACCGGAGACCCGATGAATGTTGGCATTGGTGGAAACGCCTGGCTGCAGGTGCAAACCGCCAATGGCACGGCACTCACCCGCAATGGTTCGCTCAGCATTTCCTCTGCTGGTCTGCTAACAGATTCGGCCGGCAACCCAATTTTGAACACCAACGGCACGCCGATCAGCCTGCCTGCGCTGACCAAACTTGAAATCGGTTCGGATGGCACAATTTCCGGTGTGCTGGCTGCAAATGCCGGTGGCGGCGCGCGCAGCTTCGGGAAAATTTCGCTGGTGGCAACGCCGGCCGGAAAACTTACCTCTCTCGGCGGCACTTTGTATCAGGCGCCTGCGGGAACGTCCTTCACGCAGGCCAGCGCCGGCTCTCTGCATCAAGGCTATCTTAACGACAGCAATGTCAACACCACATTGGCGATGATGCAGATGATCGACAGCAGCCGCTCCTATCAGATGCAAACCGATATGATAAAAAATCAAGGTAGTGCCTCGCAAGATTTAAATACTCTGCTGGCTCAGGGTTAGCAGGGCAAGAAACGGAGCAGCAACATGAACCATGCATTAGACACCATTGCCACCGGCCTTGCCGCCAGCCAGACCATGATGGACACCATCGCCAATAATTTGTCGAACGTGAACACCACCGGCTTCAAATCCGAAACGCCGGAGTTTCAAACATTGCTGTACCAGGATGGCATTCAGCCAGGTGCTAATTCTTCGGGGCAGACGGTCTATCCCTCCGGGCTCGAAATCGGCACCGGCGTCAGGGTTGCCTCTATCAAAAATACGTTAACCCAGGGTACGCTCACCAGCACGGGCAACCCGCTTGATATGGCCATCAACGGTTCCGGGTATTTTCAGGTTTTGATGCCGAATGGCCAAACCACATATACCCGCGATGGTGCCTTCCAGCTCAACGCCAGCGGGCAGCTGGTTACCTCTTCCGGCTATCAGGTGCTGCCCAACATCACAATTCCCAGCAATGCCACTTCGGTTACCATTGGCACGGATGGTACGGTGTCTGTTACCCTTCCGGGTTCGGCCACGGCCTCGCAGGTTGGCCAAGTTCAGCTTGCCAGCTTCGTCAACCCGCAAGGCTTGCAGCCCCTGGGCGGCAATCTATATGCGTCCACAACATCCTCGGGCACCGCCGTTACCGGCGCGCCGCAAAGTAACGGCTTGGGTTCGGTCAATCAATCCTACCTTGAATCGTCCAATGTTGATGTCGTGCAATCCATGGTCAACATGATCTCGGCAGAGCGCGCCTACCAACTTGGCACACAGGTCGCGAGCGCCATCGACAATCAACTTAATTATCTGGCCCAGGCCGCCGCTGGCGCATGAAAAAACTGCTGCCCTTCCTGCTGCTCGCTGGCTGCCAGACCGTTGCGGCGCCTCCGCCGGCATTGGTCAAACCCGCCGCTTTTCCAGTGGCTGTGGCCGTACCAAGCGCGTCGCAGGATGGTTCGGTGTTTCCGGCCTCCACCACGGGTTCGCTCTACGCGCCACGGCGGGATTGGCGGCTGGGTGATCTTGTGACCATCAACATCGTTACCAGCAGCACCGCCAGCAACACAGATAACGCGGCGTTAAAGCGCGTTGGCGTTATCAACGATTCTATGACCAGCTTCATGGGCGTGCCGATGAGCTTCGGCAATGTCAATGGCGGCAGCATCTCCCCCACCATCGGCGCCACATCAGATCAGGAATATACAGGCACCGGTGCGGCCAACGCCGCCAACAATATTTCTGGCCAGGTGGAGGCCGTCGTCACCGGGGTGGATGCCAACGGGATTCTTGCGCTTGAAGGCCGCACCAACGTCAACATCAACGGCAATGTAACCTCCATCGTCGTCACCGGCTATGCCAGCCCGGACGATATCGCCGCCAACACCACCATCAGCTCTAACCAGGTCGCGGATATGAACGTGCAATATGTCGGCGTTGGGCCAATTAACGGCGCGCACCAGTTGCCATGGTTGCAGCGCGTGCTCAACAAAGTGGCGCCATTCTAATGCGCCGGCGCGACTTTTCTCTGTTTTGCCTCATCTTTACCTTGGGTGTCTCGCCCAACGCCTGGGCAGATACGACCACCATCGGCGAACTCGTCACCGTGGCGGGCGCGCCCACCAACCAGCTTTACGGCTACGGCCTCGTTGTTGGCCTGCCCGGCACGGGAGACCAGACAACGCAGGTGCCCTACACCCAGCAATCCATTCTCAACATGCTGCGCAACATGGGCGTCGCCTTGCCCAATGTTTCAACCATGCAGCCTAACGATGTCGCTTCGGTCATGATAACTGCCGAGGTCCCCGCCTTCGCCCATGCCGGGCAGCATGTGGATGTCACCGTCTCGGCGGTTGGCAATGCCAGTTCGCTGGCGGGCGGCGTGCTGTTGCCAACACCTCTGCGTGGCGGCAATGGTGTCATTTACGGCCAGGCGCAAGGGCCGTTGCTGGTCAGCGGTTTCGCCGCCAGCGCGGGCGGCACGTCCACCAGCGTCAACGTGCCCACCGTCGGCTCGCTGCCAGATGGTGCAATCCTTGCCAACACCATCCCCGCAAGCTTCAGCGTTAACGGTAGTTCGGCCTTGCTGCTGAACGACCCCAGTTACGAAACCGCCCAGCAAATCTCCGATGTCATCAATGCGGCTTATGGGGGCGGTGCTGCCAGTGCCATCTCTCCAGGCGAAGTGGATGTAAACGCGCAAGGCCAGGATGCCATGCGCTTCATGTCCAATGTGCTGTCTCTGCCGATCACGCCGAAGGACCAAGAGCCCACCATCATTGTGGATGCGCAAAGCGGCACCATCGTGATGAATGCGGGTGTTACCCTTGGCCCCGCCGTGGTCAGCCATGGCGACCTCACGGTGAATATCCAAACGCAAAATGCAGTTAGCCAGCCTGGGCCACTTTCAAACGGCACCACAGTGGGTGTGCAAAACACCGTGGTCAACGCCGCCCAGGGTAAGGCGCAGGTTATCAACCTGCCGCGCGCCGCCACCTTGCAAAATGTCGCAGCGGCGCTCAACGCCGTTGGCGCCACGCCGCAAGACCTCATCGCCATCATCCAGGCGTTGAAACAAGCCGGTGCCATCAACGGCAAAATCAAGGTGATCTGATGACCGTAACCCCAACCAATACCCCCACTGTCAAGCAGGAGATGCAAAAGCTCACCGGCGTGCTGTGGTATCAAATGCTGTCCGGCCTTAACCAAACCGGCATGGATGACAGCGCTTTGGGTGCTGGCGGTGGCGATTTTCAGAGCATGTTCCTCTGGAATCTCGCGCAGAACGATTTCGGCAAATACGATTCCGGGCTCATTAACGCCGCCCTGCATCAAATTGGCGGGCCGTCCTCGCAATCCCCCGCCCTTCCTGCTTCAACCCTTACTGCCATCATCGCCAAGGCAGCCCCCATCACCACGCAGCCATTGCCTGCTCCTGATTCCCCCCCCGCTGCGGATTCCGCCTCCTCTCCTGCGCCTGCCAGCCCTGCCTCGCAAAACATCGTTGCCCAGGCCACCAGTTTCGCCAAATCTGTTTGGCCGCAAATCACCGCGGCGGCGCAGGCTTTGGGCGTGCCCGCGGTTGCGGTGCTGGCGCAAACCGCCTTGGAAACCGGCTGGGGTGCATCTGCGCCCGGCAATAATCTCTTCGGCATCAAATCCGGTGGCGAAGCTGGCACCACCCGCGCCACGCATGAAATGATTGATGGCGTGCTCACGCCCCAACTCGCCAGCTTCCGTGATTATCAAACCACTCAAAGCAGCGTGGCGGATTTCGTCAATCTCATTCAAACATCCTTTCAAAGTGCGGCGGGGCAAAACAGCGTTGCTGGCTTTGCCCAGGCTTTGCAAGCGGGCGGCTACGCGACAGATGGCAATTACGCCGCCAAAATCGAACATATCGCGCAATCGCCAATCATGGCCCAGGTGCTTCAGGCTGTTGGCGTGTCTTCTCTTTCCTCTAGCAACGGAGCTGCATTATGAGCGGGATTACCAACGCCATGTCCACGGCCCTGTCCGGGCTGGAGCTGTTCCAAACCGGCATCGCCACTGTCTCCAATAACCTCGCCAATGCCACCACCAGCGGCTATTCGGTTGAAACGGTGAACGCCCAAACCCAGGCGGGTGCCCCGGGCCAACCTGGTGCCGGCGTGCAGCCGGCGCAGGTAACGCGCGCCGCCTCCGGCTTTGCCGCTTCACAATTGCGCAACGCCAATGCGGCGGCGGCGGCGGCTTCATCGCAATCAACGGCACTCACGGCCTATTCAAACGCGCTCACCAATAACGGCAACGTGCAAACCGCGGTTAATCAATTCTTTCAGGATATCAGCACCCTCGCCTCAAACCCCACTAGTGCTGCGCAACGCCAAACGGTGCTGTCCGATTCGCAAACCATCATCGGCTCTTTCCAAAGTGCCGCCGCCAGCATTGGCGGCACGCTCTCCGGCGCACAGGAAACCCTCTCCACCAATGTCACCTCCGCCAACACGCTGTTGGGGCAGCTTGCCACCATCAATGCCGGGCTAGCGCAGTCGCCCAACTCCCTCAGCCTGCTAGACCAGCAACAAGCGGCGCTGAATTCGCTTTCGCAATATCTGCCAGTCAACGCCATTCCCCAAAACAATGGCAGTGTCATCATCGCCAGCGGCGGCACCGTGCTGCTAGACCAAGGCGGCGCGCAGGCGCTGGCTGTGGCCACAACTTCCAGCGGCACGCTGCGCGTTGTGGCGGGCAACAACAAAACCCCCGTCACGCTGTCGGAGGTTGATGGCTCTCTCGGCGCGGCTTTGGGCAATATTGCGGCGGGCAACCAGGCCAATCAATCCCTCGGCACGCTGGCGGCCATCTTCGCCACCCAGGTGAACACCGCCCAGGCCCAGGGGTTGGACCAGAACGGCAACCCCGGTAAGGCCTTATTCTCAGTGCCCGCCCCCAGCGTCACGCCCGGCGCGGGCAACACCGGCAGCGCTGTGCTCACCGCCAGCATCGCCAACCCCGCCGCCCTGCCGGTTGATGGCGGGCCGTTTACCCTCACCTATAGCACCGCCTCGGGCTGGAGCGCGGCAGACCAGGCCACCGGCCAGAGCTACAGCGTCAGCGGCACACCGCCGAATTTTGCCGGGCTGGCGCTGAATATTTCCGGCACGCCGGCCAATGGCGATAGCTTTGTCGTCAACCCTGCACCATCCGCCGCCACCGGCCTTGCCATCGTTGCCACCTCCACAACGCAAATCGCCGCGGCAGACCCCTACGTTGCCACGCCAGGCGTTTTGCAAGCCAATGGCGCCGTGCAAAACAACAATGCCGGCAGCATCACCGCCGGGGCTGATACGGTCGGCACTACCCCTATCAGCGGCACTGCGGTCATTCCGGCCAGCTATTACGGGCAAAATCTGCAAATCAACTTCACCTCCGCCACCGCCTACACGGTCAGCACCAGCGCCAGCCCCGGCACGGCCATCGCCAGCGGCACGCTCAGCGGCAATGTCGGCAACATCGCCATCGCCTATCCCGCCGGGGCGGCTTCCGGGCAATATTGGCAACTGCCAATTTCCGGCTCCCCCGTGGCGGGGGATACGCTAACCCTCACCCCCGGTGGCAGTTCCAGCGGCAGCAACGCCCAGCGCCTTGCCTCCCTCTGGACCGCCCCGTCCACCACCACAACAGGCACGTTGGAACAAAGTTTCGTTGGCCTGGCCACCGGGCTTGGCGCCAACGCTTCGGCGGCGCAGCAGCTTGCCAGCGCCACTGCCGGGCAGGTTTCCACCGCCACCACCAATCTGTCCACCGTCGCGGGCGTTAACAGCGACCAGCAGGCCATCACCCTCACCAATTACGAGCAAGCCTATCAGGCGGCCGCGCAGGCCATCAGCACGGCCCATACCATGTTCGAATCCCTGATCACGGCCATCTGAGGTTTTTTAATGAAAAAGATTATCATCGCCGCCATTGCCGCCGTGGTTCTTCTTGGCGGCGCGGGCGGTGCATTCGTTTATCTGCACATGCATCACCATGCGGGGCCGCCTAAACCCAAGCCGCCCAAACCGCTTCTGTTCGCAGATATGGATGAGCTGGTGGTCAGCGTCCCGGCCGATTCCACCGGCCAGTCAAGCCAGTCTTATGTGCAGTTTTCCATAGAATTCGCCAGCACAAATCCCGCCGCGATCACCAGCTTTGGCGCACTGCTACCCATCATCAAAGCCAAAACCATAGACCTTTTGATGACCGAAAACGCCAAACAACTGATGGACCCTTCCACCCATGCGGCCTTGGCTAAAAACTGCCTCGGCATCGCTAACCAGGTGCTAGACGTCAGCGCCGGCTTTACCCCGCCCAACCCCTTTTCAGCAGCTTACATCACCAACATCGTCGAACAGGATTAAACATTTTGGACACGGAAACAATTTCCGGTGCCGCTTCAACAATCGCCTCGCTTCTTATCATTCTTGGTCTGCTCGTCGCTCTCGCCTTTCTGGCGCGGCGTTTGAAAGGCCGGATACCAGGCAGCAAAGCAAGCGGCAAAATGCCGGTTTCCATTCTTTCTTCCCGCCCGCTCGGGGGGCAACACAGCCTCGTGGTGGCAGAAGCTGACGGCAAGCGTTTCCTGCTTGGCGTCAGCCGTGGTGGCATCTCGCTGATCACAAAACTCGACGACCCAGACAAGGTTTCTTATGAATAAGGCCTTACGCACCGCCCTCGTGGCGCTGCCCATGTTCGTCCCGGCTGCTGCCTGGGCCGATCCCGCCGGCCTTACTCTCATCAATACGGTTGGCGGTGCTGGCGGCGGGTCATATTCGCTAAACGTGCAAAGTCTGCTGGTCATCACGGCCCTGGCCTTTTTGCCTGGGCTGATCCTGTTGATGACCTCCTTCACCCGCATCATCATCGTGCTCTCCATCATGCGCCAGGCGATGGGCCTGCAAACCACCCCGCCCAACATGGTGCTGGCGGCCTTGGCTTTGGCTCTTTCAGTGTTCGTCATGCGCCCGGTCATTCAACAGGAGCAAAACCAGGCCATCCAGCCCTACCTCGCCGGGCAGATCGATTTCTCTCAGGCCATCGCTGCCGCTGAACCTCCGGAACGCGCCTTCATGCTGCGGCAAACCCGCAAGCAACCGCTGCATCTTTTTGTTGACCTCTCCGGCAGCACATACGCAGACCCGCAGGATATTCCCTTCACGGTTCTGGTGCCCGCCTTCGCCACCTCCGAGCTTGAAACCGCCTTCCAGATCGGCTTTCTCATCTATATTCCCTTTGTCCTCATCGACCTTGCGGTGGCCTCCATCCTCATGTCGCTCGGCATGATCATGGTCTCCCCAACCCTCATCTCCCTGCCTTTAAAATTGCTCATGTTCGTCTCCATCCATGGCTGGGTGCTGGTGCTCGGCACGCTGGCGAACAGCTTTAAATAATGCCATTTTATCTGACGCTCCTGCAGCACGCCTTCGCGGTTGAGCTGTCCGCCATTCTGCCCAGCATAGGGGTGCTGCTCGCCATCGGCCTCATCACCTCCATTTTGCAGGCGATATTCCAGATCGAGGAGGCCACCTTCGCGCTCTTGCCAAAAACCATGGCGATGATCGCGCTCTCCTTCACCGGCGGTTTTGGCGCGCTCGGGGTTTTCCGCGCGCTGGCGATGGCCTTCATCACCAACGCGCCGGCTCTGGTGCATCAATCATGGTATTAGACGAACATACCGTCATGCTCTGGTTCGGCCGGTTTCTCTGGCCCTTCCTGCGCATCACCGGGCTGTTCCTCACCGCACCGTTTTACGGCTCCACGCTCATTCCCAACATGGTCAAAGCCCTGCTCGCGGCGGCATTGGCACTTTGCCTGGCCATGTGGCTGCCAAACCTGCCGCCTTACCCGGCCAACCCGTTCACCGCCATTTTCACGGGGTTTGTGCAAATCACCTATGGCAGCGTGCTGGGCATGGCCCTGCAAATTGTCGTTGCGGCCTTCTCAAGCGCAGGTGAAGTCATGGGTCAGGCCATGGGGCTTTCCTTTGCGCAGTTGCAGTTTCGTGAATCCTTCGGCTCCAGCGCGGTATTGTCAGACCTCATGCTCTGGGCTGGTCTGTTCGGCTTCATGGCGGCGGGTGGCCCGGTCTGGCTGTTCGCGGCGCTGGCGCGCTCCTTCGCGCATGGGGCAGGGGTGGCACCTGTCTCCTCCTGGGCCGGGCTGGCCGGGCTTGGTGGCACATTATTCTCCGCTGCCATTGGTCTCGCTTTGCCGGTGCTGGCGGCCACATTCTGCGTCAACCTCACCGTCGGCCTCACCACCGTATTCGCCCCCAGCATGAACCTGCTCTCTGTGGGCTTCCCGCTCCTCATTCTGGTGGGGCTGTGGGTGCTGGTCGCCAGCATCCCCGGCTTTGGCATCGCTGCCCAGCATCTCACCGGGCAATGCATGCAAGCCCTCAGCGCGATGCTGCCGCATGGCTGAGGAAAGTGCGGACGAAAAGAAACACGCCCCAACCGAACGCCGCCTGGCCCAGGCGGCGGAGCGCGGCGATGTCGGGCGCTCGCAGGAACTGCCAAAGGCCGCCGCCATCGCCGCTTTCACCCTGCTGGGGTTGGGGACTGCCGCGGAGCTCGGGCTGCGGCTACTCAATCTCTTCGCTGCGGCATTGGCCCAGGCTGGCACCGCCCCGCTTGCCTCTGCCTCGAGCTGGGCAAATGCCAGCTTTGCCGCGCTGTTTCCGCTTCTCGCCTTTTTGGCCGCCATCGCGCTGGCGGGTAGCCTCGCCTCTGGCGGCTGGGTGTTTGCGGTCGGTCAGCTCATGCCAAATTTTTCCAAGCTCATGCCGCAATCCGGGCTGGGGCAGATTTTCTCCGGCCACGGCTTCTCTGAGCACGGCAAATCCATCCTCAAATTCCTGGTCATCGGTGGCGCGGGGGCCACCACCATCCTGCTCAGCCGGGCGCAATTCGCGTCGCTGGCGCTGCTGCCTTTTCCTGTGCCCGGCGCTCTCCTTGGCGTCGCATTCAAAACACTCAGCATCATCTGCGTCGTTCTGGTGCTGTTGGCGGCAGGCGATTTCGCCTTACAAATCTGGCTGCACCGGCAGAAACTGCGCATGTCAGACGCTGAAATCCGCGAGGAAATGAAAGACGCGGCGGGCAACCCACATGTTAAATCCCGCCAGCGCGCGCTTTCGCGCAAGCTCGCCCGCGCCCGGCAGATGCAGCGCATCCCCGAAGCCTCGGTCATCGTCACCAACCCTACCCATTATGCCTGCGCCATCCGCTACCGCCGCGGCGGAGACCGCGCCCCCCTGCTGCTGGCCAAGGGCGTGGGGCTGCTGGCCGATGAGATCATCACCCGCGCCCGCGCCCACGGCATTCCTGTTGTGCAATCTCCGCCGCTCGCCCGCGCCATTTACCGTTATGTGGAACCCGACGACCATGTTCCGGCCGCCCTTTACCGGGCCTGCGCCGAAGTTCTGGCTTATGTTTGGCGGCTGCAGCGCTGGCGGGCGCAAGGCGGGGAAAAGCCGTTGCCGCCCCGCCCGGCGGAAGGTGAGATCGAAATTTCCCGTTGGGCCAGATAATGGATCAAACTTAATCCGTATTGACGAACGGCCGCAAAGGGCAGAGCTTAGCTGCGTTTGATAACGGTAAAAATACCAGAAACGACAGGAAAACAACAGTGAGCATAACTCCTCGTTCGGGCGAAAGGCTGCGACGCGACAGTCTGGGCCTTTCCCAGATCATTGCGTCTACCCTCGCCAACATCGCCCCGGCGATGAGCTTTTTCTTTGGCTTCGGTCTGATTGCCTCAGGTGCGGGCGTTGGCGCGCCATTAACCATCCTGGTCGCCATGGTGGTTATTCTGTTCCTCACCAACACGCTGGCGCAGTTTTCAAAGTACCGTCCCAGCGCGGGGTCCTTCGTTACCTTCATCGGCATGTCCTTTGGGCCATGGGCCGGTGCGGCAGCCTCCATCTTCGTGGTGGTGGGCTATTGCATTGCAGCCTCATCCGTCGTGGTCATCTCTGGCGGCTGGGCGGCGCAGACGCTGCAAGTCTTCCTAGGCGTTCACATTCCCTGGCAGGTGCTCAGCATCATCGCCACGGCCATTGTTGGCCTGCTGGTCTCCCGCGGCATTTCGCTTTCCACCACCTGGGCGGCGATTTTCTTTTATTTCGAGCTGGTGTTGCTGTTCATCGGCGCGGTGATCATGCTGGTGGTGAACCGCCATTCCATTTCCATGGCACCGTTCCTCGTCTCCTCCGTCACCGGCGGCTGGAAGGGCATCGGGCTGGGCTTCCCGCTGGCGATTTACCTCTTCATCGGCTGGGAAAACTCTGCCATGTTGGCAGAGGAAACCACCAACCCCCGCCGCAACGTGCCGCGCGCGCTCATCACCGGCACGGTCTCCATCGGCGTGTTGTACATGTTCCTGGCCTTCGCGACGGAAACTGCATTCCATAACGACGCCAAGGCTCTTACCGCCTCGTCGTTGCCTTATGTCGATGCGTTCAAGGCTTCCGCCGCCGGTGTGTTGATCGTCGCTTATATCGCTGGTGTCACCAGCATTTTCTCCTCGCTCATCGGCCTCACCAACGCTCAGGCGCGCATTTTGTTCTCCTCCGCGCGTGAGGGGCTGCTGCCGGCATTCTTCGGCAAAATCCACCCGCAGCACCGCACGCCGCACACCGCGATGTGGGCCTATATCGTGGTGGCGCTGCTCATCGTTCTGGTGTTCGGCACGGTCGATAATATCGACCCGGTGACCTTGTTCGGTGATACCGGCACGCTCGGCACCATTCCGGTCATCGTGACGTATCTGCTCACCAATCTGGCGCTGCCGGTTTATATGCTGCGTTACCATCGGGAAGATTTTAATATCTTCACACATCTCATCGTGCCGGTGGTGGGTACGGTGGCCATGGGCTTCCCGCTCTGGGGCCTGGTGGAACCCGGCCAGCCTTATCCGTTCAACCTCTACCCCGCATTGTCTTTGGGGCTGCTGGTTATTGCGGTGGTTTACGGTGTTGTGCTGGCTAAATCCAAACCGGATCTGGTGCAGCGAATCGGCTCTTACGTCGCCGACGAAGAGTTTTAAAACGCCAGGGCGGTCCTTCGGGACCGCCCTTTTTCGTTCAAGGCAGCATCAAATCCTTGGCGCGGCCATGGTTTTGCAGGTGTTTTTCGATCACCTCATCCACCGCTTTGAAACTATCCAGCCGGTACCAAACGCCTTCCGGGTAAAACACAGCGCAGGGGCCAAGCTCGCAGCGGTCCAAACAACCAGATTGGTTAACGCGAATATTCTGCAAGCCCAGCTCCTTTACCCGCACTTTCATGTAATCACGGATTTTCTCCGAGCCCTTGCTGGCGCAGTCGCCGCGCGGGTGGCCTCCCGGCCTGCGATTATTGCACACAAAAATATGCGTTTCGTAATACGGAGCCGGGTCCCCGGCCAATCGCTCACCCAAAGCTGTTCCTCCTGATCGTTCGCGCCTATCTAACGCGTAATCAGGAGCCGGCAAAATGCAGAACCGTTTGAAGGATTCGTCCTCCCCTTATCTTCTTCAGCATCAGGATAACCCGGTGCATTGGCATATGTGGGGCGAGGAAGCCTTTGCCGAGGCCAAATCGCGCAATGTGCCGGTGCTGCTCTCCATCGGCTATGCCGCCTGCCATTGGTGCCATGTGATGGCGCATGAAAGCTTCGAGAGCGAGGAGGTGGCGGCGCTGATGAATGCGCGGTTTGTTTCGATTAAAGTGGACCGTGAAGAGCGCCCGGATATCGACCAGACCTACATGACCGCCCTGCATGCCATGGGCCAGCAAGGCGGCTGGCCGCTCACGATGGTGCTGACGCCGGATGGTGCCCCTTTCTGGGGCGGCACCTATTTCCCGCCCAAACCTAGCTTCGGCCGGCCCAGTTTTTCTCAGGTGCTGGTGGCCTTGTCAGACGCCTGGAAAGACGAGCAGGGCCGCATTGGCCGCTCGGTTGAAACAATTAAAAATGCTTTGGCCAAGGCCGCCGCCGCCAAACCCGGCGACCCGCCAGGGCCGGAATTGCTGGAAGCCGCGCGCAATGCCTTTCTGCGCGGCGTGGATTGGGAGAAAGGCGGGCTTTCCGGCGCGCCGAAATTCCCCAACATCCCGGTGTTCCGCTTCCTCTGGCATGAATATTTCCGCAGCGGCGATAATGCCTGCGCCAATGCCACGCATCTGCTGCTGGAACGGATGAGCCAGGGCGGGATTTATGACCATCTGGGCGGCGGCTATGCGCGCTATGCCACCGATGATGCCTGGCTGGTGCCGCATTTCGAAAAAATGCTCTACGACAACGGGTTGATCCTGGAGATGCTGGCCTTCGCCCAGGCGGACACACCGAGCCCGCTTTATGCGGCGCGGGTGCGGGAAACGGTTGAATGGTTGACCCGCGATATGAGTGCCGAGGGTGCCTTCGCGGCCTCAGAAGATGCGGATTCTGAAGGCGAGGAAGGCAAATTCTACGTTTGGTCGCGCGCGGAAATTAAAGCTGTGCTGGGCGAGGAGATGGGGTTTTTCGAGCATTTCTACCCGCTGCCCGAGCATGGCAACTGGGAGGAGACAATCATCCTGGAACGCCGCGCCGCCTTTGGGCCAGAGGAGGAGCGGCTGCAAGCCTGCCGGGAAAAGCTGCTGGCTGCGCGCAGCAAGCGCGTGCGCCCAGGGCGGGACGACAAAATTCTGGCCGATTGGAACGCGCTGACCATAGCGGCACTGGTAAAAGCCGGGTGCGTGTTTGGCGAGCCGGGTTGGATTGCGCTGGCGGGCCAGGTGTTCGGCGTGTTGGTCGAGAAAATGGGCCAGGCGGATGGGCGGATTGCCCATGCCATGCGCCACGGCAAAATTTCCGCAGCCGGGCTGCTGGAAGACCAGGCGGGGATGATCCGCGCGGCTTTAGCACTTTATCAGGCCACCGGGGCGCAGGGATATTTAAGCCGGGCAGAGACGATTCTGGCCGCCACGGAAACGCATTTTGGCGATGGCGCGGGGGCGTTTTACATGTCCGCCGATGATGCCGGGGATGTGTATGCCCCGCGCGGGCGCAATGTGCAGGATGGTCCAGCACCCTCCGGCATCGGGTTGATGGCGGAGAACTATGCCGCATTGTTTCACCTCACCGGCCAGGATGACTACCGCGCCAAAGCAGAAGCCGTGCTGGCGGCGTTTGGCGGGCGGGCGCAGGCCCTCACTGGGTCGCCCATTTTGCTGGGTACAGCGGATATGCTGGCGAATGCGGCTTGCGTGGTGGTAACCGGCGGGGCGGAGGATCTGGTTCAGGCGGCACTGGCGGCGCCTACTCCGGCAATGGTGGTGCTCCGCGGTGGCGCGGGGCTGAAAGTCGGTCACCCTGCTTTTGGCAAGCCGGATGATGTGAAGGCGGCTTATATATGCCGGGGCAATGTTTGTGGGTTGCCGGTGGCGGATGTGGAAGCTTTAAAGCAAACGCTACAATGTTCCATGTGGAACATCTCCGCGAATCCAGTTTAATAACGCAGCGTTAGTTGTTGATGCCTATGCCTTCTCCTGGTGGTATTTGAAGGAGGCGTTGATCTTGTCCAGCAGATGCTGGCCCGCGGTGGTGGGTAGGTATTTCGGCGTCTCGCCGGGTTGCAGGCAGGTGGGCAGGCATTCCACCGGCGCATAAAAATCCGGGTCGAAGAAGAAGGGCAGGGAATAACGCTCCTGCCCCGAGGTGTTGATCACGCGGTGGGGGGTGGAGCGGAACACGCCGTTGGTCCAACGCTCCATCATGTCGCCGATATTCACAACATATGTGCCGGGGATGGGCGGGGCGTCGATCCAACTTCCATCCAGCCCCTGCACCTGCAATCCGCCGGAGGAATCCTGGTGCAGCAGGGTCAGGCAACCGAAATCCGTATGCGCGCCGGCACCTAACTGGGCTTCGGTGA
>JAKBCH010000008.1 GCA_021808055.1 Pseudomonadota bacterium
TGGCAACACCGCCGCTTCGGGCTCGTGCCCGGAGACGAGACAGAGTTCATCCCGCTGCCGGGGACCAAACCGGCGGGCGCATAAGGAGAGAGGCATGAGCGAGAGCGTAACCGTTACCGTCACCCGGCAGGAAGATTTCCGGTTCCTCGTGGAATTCGGGCCGCAATACGCCACGATGATCGCGGATGAACCCATGCCCATCGGGGTCGATTCCGGCCCGTCGCCGCAGCATCTGCTGGCGGCCTCCGTCGCCAATTGCCTCTGCGCCAGCCTCACTTTCGCCTGCCGGAAATACCATGAGGACCCCGGCGAGTTCTCCGCCACGGTCACCTGCGAGATCGGCCGCAATGAGAAGAAGCGGTTGCGGGTTACCCTGCTCGATGTCCGCATTACCCTCAACGGCTCACCAGAAGCGGTGCCGCATCTGGCCCGCGCGCTGGAGAGTTTCGAAGATTTCTGCACCGTGACCGAAAGCGTGCGCCAAGGCATTCAGGTGAATGTGAGCGTGTTCGGGCCGGATGGCGCAAAACTGCACTAACCTAAAGTCATCGCGCTCACCGGCTTTGAATTCCCTGGCGGGCAGGCTAAACAACCGCCAGCATGTCTCCGTAGCTCAGCAGGATAGAGCACCAGATTCCTAATCTGGGGGCCGTGGGTTCGAATCCCGCCGGGGACATACCCCTTTTCCCGGACATCATTTTACCATGCGGATTTTCGCCCAGCGCCTGTTCGATGGTGAAGGTTTCACCGGCCCCGCCACGGTGGAGATAGCGGGCGGGCGGATCGTTTCCGTTCAGCCCGGCGAGGTTGCGGCGGATATACGCCTTGCCCATGGCGTGCTGGGGCCGGGGTTGATCGATCTGCATAATAATGGCGCGTTTGGGGTGGATTGCGCCACCGCCACGCCGGAAGGCTGGGATTGTTTTGTTGAGGGGCTTGCCGCGCGTGGCGTAACCTCAGTGCTGCCCACCATCATCACCGCACCGCTGGCTGATATTGCCAGCGCCGCCGCGCGGTTAAAGGCGGCCATGGCGTGCCATCCGGGCTTGTTGGGGCTGCATCTGGAAGGGCCGTTCCTAACCCCCAAAAAACGCGGCGCGCACCGGGCGAATTGGCTGCGCCTGCCGGATGATGCCGCACTGGATGAGCTGCTGGGCGGCCCGGTGGCAGAAGTGCTGCGCCTTATCACCCTGGCCCCGGAGCTGCCGCACGCTTTGGCGGCCATTACCCGGCTTGCCCGCTCAGATATCACCGTTTCGCTCGGCCATACGGCGGCGGATGCGGCGCAAATGCGGGCCGGGGCCGATGCCGGGGCGCGGCTGGTCACGCATCTCTTCAACGCGCAATCCCCGCTTGGGCACCGCGCCCCCGGCGCGCCGGGCGTGGCGCTGACTGATCCGCGGCTTGCCCCCTGCATCATCGTGGATGGGGTGCATGTGGACCCTGCCATTGTGCAGATGGCCTTCGCCGCCTGCCCGCGCGCCATCGCGGTAACGGATTCCATCGCCCTTGCCGGGCTGGAGGTGGGTGCCACGCTGGAATTTGGCGGTGCCACCGCCATTCTGGGGCCAGATGGCGTGGGGCACAGGGCGGATGGCACCATCGCCGGAGCGGCCATTACACTAGATGAAGGGCTGCGGCGAATGATCTCCTTCGGCATTCCGCCGGAAATTGCCCTTGCCGCCGCCACCTCCCGCCCCGCCACCGCCTTGGGGTTGGATGCCGGGCGCATTGCCCCCGGTGCTTTGGCGGATCTGGTCTGGTGGTCTGATGATTTCCACGCCTTGCAGGTGTGGCGGGCGGGCGTTGCTTCCCCTGCGGCCAAACCGCGCGGCACCGAGGCACCGCGTTTGGAACTTATGGATTTGGAGGAGCGCGGCACGGAAGACATTGTGCGGCTGTTCCTGGGCCAGGAAGCATCCGCCTTGCGCGCGCTGAATGCCGCCTCCCCTGCCCTTGCCCTGCTGGTTGATGCCGTAGCTTCGCGGCTGCAAGCGGGCGGGCGGTTGTTTTATGCCGGGGCGGGCACATCCGGCCGACTGGGCTTTCTGGATGCGGTTGAATGTCGCCCCACTTTCGGCGTGGAGCCGGGCTTGATCATCCCGCTGCTGGCGGGCGGGCCAGAAGCATTCATTAAAGCCGCCGAAGGTGCCGAGGATAACGAAGACGCCGCGCGTACCGCCCTGGAAGAGCACGGCTTTAACGCAGGCGATGCGCTGGTGGGCATCGCCGCCTCTGGCTCCACGCCCTTCACCCTGGCGGCCTTGCGCCATGCGGCGGGGTTGGGCGGGCTCACCGGCGCCATCGTGAATAATGCGGGCAGCGCGATAGCCAAGGCCGCCGACATCGCGGTAGAGATACTCTCCGGCCCGGAGATCATCGCCGGGTCCACCCGGCTTTCTTCAGGCACCACCGAAAAAATCGCGCTCAATATCTTGTCCTCAGCGGTGATGATCCGCCTCGGCAAAACCTATGGCCCTTTCATGGTGGATATGCGCGCCAGCAACGCCAAGCTGCGCCGCCGCGCCGTGGCGATGGTGATGGCGTTAACGGATGTTGATGCAACACAGGCAAGCCTTGAACTGGAGGCTTGCGAAATGCATGTTAAGCTGGCTGTGCTGGCCATAAAGCTTGGGGCTCCGCCGGAAACGGCGCGGGAAAAGCTGGCGGCTTCGGGCGGATCGTTGCGGCGGGCTTTAATTTAGAGGCCAGAATATGATGGGTTTGGCGCGGAAGGCGGACGATTTTATCATCGACCAGGTGCTGCAACCGGGCGTGGACCGGGCCGAGTGGTGGCTGGGGCTGAGGATGTTCACTCTGGCGCGTATTTGCGCCGGGGCTGGCGCGCTGGCCGGGCTGGTCTGGATAAAGCTGTTCGACCGCGCTTATTCCTCGGATTTTTTTGAGGACATGCTGTGCCTCGGCATTATGGCCGGTGCTGCCTATGTGCAGATAAACACCCAGCAGGCACGCGGTGCGCGGCGTGCGAACACGGCACCCGCCGTGCGGCTTACGGGGCTGCTTTGGCGCACGCTCTGGCTGCTGGATTTGGTGCTGTTCGTCACGCAATGGCCGCTGCAGGGGCATACGCAGCTTATCTGGAACTTCGCCTGGACCCTGTTGCTGGTGCTGCCTTACTGGCTGATTTGTTGCCACGAGGCGCCGCCACGGGAATATCGCCGCGAATTGCTGCGCTACGCTACCATTCCCGTGCGTTAACCTGACTCAGCTTTTGCGGGAGACGGTGAACTGCGCCAGAGCCTGCAGCAGCGCCGCGCGATCGTCAAAAATATCCAGATGGCCCGCCGCCTGTTCCGCCAGCATCTTCGCCTGGGCGCGGGCGCGTTCCAACCCCAGAATGCGCACCATCGTGGCCTTACCCGCGGCGGCATCCTTGCCAGCACTTTTGCCCATCTCTTCGGCGGTCGCGGTTTCGTCCAGCACGTCGTCATAAATCTGGAAGGCGGCACCAAGGTCTCGCCCATAAGCCATGATGGCATGGCGCTGCGGGGCCGGGGCACGGCCCAGAATCGCCCCCGCCTCAGCCGCGTATTGAATCAGCCGCCCGGTTTTGAGCGCCTGCAACCGCGTGATCTCCGGGCCGGTGAGGTCTTTACCCTCTGATTCCATGTCGATCATCTGCCCGCCGACCATGCCGCGCATACCCGAAGCCCCAGCCAGCGCCAGTACCAGCTCAATACGGGCTTCGGGGTCAGCATGGGTGTCTTCCTCAGCCAGAACCTCGAAAGCGCGGGTTTGCAGCGCATCGCCCGCCAAAATGGCGGTGGCCTCATCAAACTTCCGGTGGCAGCTTGGCTGGCCACGGCGCAGATCGTCATCATCCATCGACGGTAAATCGTCATGCACCAGCGAATAAGCGTGCAGCATTTCAACCGAAGCCGCCGCGCGCACAGCACAGGTGCGGTTGACGGAGAACAACTTCGCCACCTCGATCACCAGAAACGCGCGCATCCGCTTGCCGCCATTCAGCACGGCATAGCGCATCGCCTCCACCAGCTTGGCCTCAGCACCCATCGGCACCGGCAACAGCGCCTCCAACTGTGCCTCCACCAGCCGGGAGGTTTCAGCCAGCGCCTGGGCCAGCGCATCCGGTTTGTTCACCACAGCAAGCGCCATGTTTATTCCCCATCCTTCAGGGTGAGCGAACCATTTGTCCGCGCCACAATCGCCTGCACCCGCGCCTCGGCATGGGCAAGCTTCTCCTCGCAATGCTTCTTCAGGGCCGCACCACGCTCATAGGCCGTAATCGCGTCCTCAAGTTTTTGCTGGCCGGACTCGAGCCCGCGCACGATGGTTTCAAGTGCCGCCAATGCTTCCTCAAAAGACATCGCAGCGATATCGGAATTATTTGTCATGACGGCTCCCTATCCGCGCGCGGCTCGAATCGCAACCATGGCGGCTCACAGCCGCATCAAGCCCCGCACATGCGCCGCACAGCTTTGGGCAAGGGCTTCGAGGTTATACCCGCCTTCGAGCACGGAAACGACTCGCCCCGGGCAGCATTCATCCGCCACCGCCAGCAATTCCTGCGTCAGCCAGGTGTAATCCGGCGCCTGCAATTGCAATTGCGCCAGCGGGTCGGCAGCGTGGGCATCAAACCCAGCGGAGATGATGAGAAGCTCCGGCGCGAAGGCCCGCAGATCCGGCAGAATGCCTTCCCGCCAGGCTTCCCGAAACTCCTTGCTGCCGGCACCCGGCGGCAGCGGCATGTTGAAGATATTGCCTACCCCGGTTTCAGATTTCCGGCCTGTGCCGGGAAAGCACGGGGACTGGTGCGATGAGGCGTACATCACCGATGCATCCTGGTAGAAAATTTCCTGCGTGCCATTGCCGTGATGCACATCGAAATCCACAATCGCGACGCGCTTCAGCCCCCATTTGTCGCGGGCGTGGCGGGCGGCCACGGCAACATTGTTGAAAAAGCAGAAGCCCATCGCGCGGTCTGTTTCCGCATGGTGGCCGGGCGGGCGCATGGCCACGAAGGCGGCCTCGGCCTTGCCCTGCATCACCGCATCCACCGCCGCCACGGCCCCGCCAGCGCCGCGCAGCACGGTTTCCAGCGTGCCGGGGCTGAAGATGGTGTCGCCATCAATCGCGATCATCCGGTCTTGCGGCAGGGCAAAAATCGCGTCCACGAACGCTGCGTCATGCGCGGCGATAAGCTGCGCGCGCGTGGCCATTGGCGCTTCCTCACGCAGCAGCGGGGCGAATTCAGGCGCTTCCAGCGCGCGCAGAACATAGCGCAGCCGGTCCGCGCATTCAGGGTGGTGCGCGCCTGTGTCGTGCTCCAGGGCAACCAGATGGGTAAAAACTGCGACGCTCATTTATCTACTCGCTGGCATTTGATGGAAAAACTGAACACGCCCTTGCTCTCGCTGGTGGCGATAAGGGCATGGCCGGTGGTGTGGCAGAATTCTCTTATGTCGGCCAGCGCCGCCGGGTCTGTCGCCAGAATCCGCAGCTTCTCGCCCGGCCCCAGCCCCCGCAGCGCCCGCGCCGCGCGCAGCACGGGGATAGGCGATTTCTGGTATTGCGCGTCGATAAGGCATTCGCTCATGCCCCGAAACATGCGCTTTCATCCGGGCTTGAGCAAGCCAGCGTTCCAGGCCAGAACCCAGGCATGGCACATCGTATCGGCATCGATTTGGGCGGCACCAAGACCGAGATCATGGTTCTGGGCGAAGATGGCACGGCCCTGCTGCGCCGCCGCCGCGCCACCCCCGCGGGCTATGAGGCAGCTTTACGCAACATAGCGGAGATGGTGGGGCAGGCCGAGCAGGAAACCGGAGTTGCTAGCGTGGGGGTGGGTATTCCCGGCTGTATTTCCCCCGCCACCGGGCTGGTGAAAAACGCCAATTCCAACGCCCTGAACGGCCATGCATTCGACCGTGATCTGGCCACCTTGCTGGGCCGGCCGGTGCGCGTGGCCAATGACGCGAACTGCTTTGCGCTCTCCGAAGCCGTGGACGGCGCCGCCGCAGGCTGCCCTGTGGTGTTTGGCGTGATTCTGGGCACTGGCACCGGGGCGGGGATTGTGGTGAACGGCAAGATTCTGGAAGGCCGCCACCGGCTGGCGGGTGAGTTTGGCCACACGCCGTTGCCCTGGCCAGGGCCGGACGAACTGCCGCTACGCCGATGCTGGTGCGGGCAGGCAGGTTGCCTGGAACTCTATCTCGCCGGGCCCGCTTTGGCCCGCGATTGCGACGGGCCAGATGCCGCGGATGCCAGTGCCCTGCCCGCCCGTGCCGCGGCTGGCGATGCGGCGGCACAGGCGGCGCTGAACCGCCATGCAGACAGATTGGCCAGAGCGCTGGCATCCATCACCAATCTGCTGGACCCGGATTGCATCGTGCTCGGCGGCGGGGTTTCCAACATGGCGCATCTTTATGAACAGCTGCCCGGCCTGATGCGGCCTTATGTGTTCTCAGACCAGGTGGCGCCGAATATCGTGAAGGCGAAGCACGGAGACAGTTCGGGCGTACGCGGAGCGGCTTGGTTATGGCCGGCCAGATGAGAGCCTAATCCGCCGCGGCTTTTCTCTCCGCCGCAATGGTTTCAGCCTTGCGCATAAGCCGCAGGAAATTGCCGCCCCAGATTTTGGAAATGTCTTCCCGCCCATAGCCCCGCTTTGCCAGCGCGGCGGTGAGGTTCGGGGTTTGCGCCGCGTTCATGTAGCCGCGCACGCCGCCGCCGCCATCGAAATCCGTGCCAATGCCGACATGGTTGATCCCCATGCGTTTCACCGCGTAGTCTACATGGTCCACAATGTCTTCCACGGTGAGGTCGCTCGCCCGCGCCTTGGGCCGCAGGAAATTGGAAACAATGGTGATCTGCGCCAGCCCGCCTGTGGCGGCCAGAATTTCCAGCTGCTCGTCATCCAGATTGCGTTTATGGTCGCATAAAGTTTTCATGCAGCTATGCGTGGCCACCACCGGCGTGCGCGAAAGCCTTGCCGCCTGCATCATGGTTTTTTTGGAGGCGTGAGAGACATCCACCAGCACGCCGAGCTCGTTCATCCGCGCCACCACATCCTGCCCGAAATCAGAGAGCCCGCCATATTCCTCCGCCTCGTCCCCCAGCATGGGCAGAGCGATGGCGGCATCCGCGATTTCGTTATGGCCGTTATGGGTGAGGGTCATGTAGCGGATGCCCTGGCCCGCGAACTCGTCCAGCAGCGCCATGTTTTTGCCGATGGCGTAGCCGTTTTCAATCACCGGAATAATGCCCGGCTTGCCCGCCGCGAAGGCCGCCTCCACCGCCGCAGCACTTAAGACCAACATGCCGCCAGCCTCACCTTCGGCCATGGCGGTGATGGAACCCAGCATCGCCCGGGCGCGGGATGTTGCCGCCTCATGCCCGGCCTCATCACGCATTCCTTGCGGGATGTAGGCCGCGAAGCACACGGCACTCACCCTGCCGCGCCGCAGCTTCGGCAGATCCACACAGCGCGGGCCATCCTCAAACGGGCTGGGGCCTTCGGGCCAAGGAATATCCACATGCGTGTCGATGACCATCAGGCCATGATGTTGGTCGTTTGTCATTGCCCGCATGGTTGAGCGCCCTGCACGCGGCGTCAAGCGCCTTACGCATGACGGAGGGCAAAGGCGCGGTGCCGGCGGGCGCACGCAATGCCCCTTCCGGCAGTTTTTTCACCCGGGCCACGTGCACAGAAAGCGTAAGCGCGAAATGGGTAAACACATGCTCCACCTGCCCCGCCAGCTTCCAGCGCGCTTTCACCGGCGGTTCCTCCGGCAGCACCAACATGCCGCCCAGCAACCCGCGCGGCGGGCGGCGCAGCAGCAGCACATCACCTGCGGCATCCAGCAGCACATAAGCCTCGCCGGTGCGGCGCGGGCGTTCGGGTTTTTTGGCTTTCGCGGGCAGCGCATCCGCCAGACCCTCCGCCTTTGCCCGGCAATGCGTGTTCCAGGGGCAGAGGAGGCAGTTTGGGGATTTGGGGGTGCAGATTGTCGCCCCAAGGTCGAACAACGCCTGCACGAAATCCCCTGGTGCGGCCTGGGCGGCTTTATCCTGCATCAGCGTTTCCGCCGCCGCCGCGATGGTTTTTTTGGCCCCCGGCAATGGTGCGGTAATGGCGAATAACCGCGCGGCCACGCGTTCCACATTGCCATCCACCGGCAGCACGGGCAGACCAAAGGCGATGGCACCAATGGCATTCGCCGTATAAGGCCCGATGCCGGGAAGGGCGTGTAACGCTTCGATACGATTTGGGAATCCGCCCAGTTCCGCCACCGCAACCGCGCATTTATGCAGGTTTCTGGCCCGTGCGTAGTAGCCAAGCCCGGCCCAGAGGGCGCAAACATCCTCCACGCTGGCCGCTGACAAGGCTTGCACATTGGGGTACGCCGCCAGAAATTTGGCGTAATAGGGCTTCACGGTGGCCACCACTGTCTGCTGCAGCATAATCTCGGAAAGCCACACGCCGTACGGATCGGCAGCGTCTCCGGGCATGGCGCGCCAGGGCAGATGGCGGCGGTGCCGGGCATACCAGTTGAGGAGTTTCCGTGCCGGAGGAAGGGAAGAAGAAGCGGGCGCCACGAGTGACGATTGTGCCGGATGAACCAGCGCCGCGCAATTTTGCCCCGCGCGGCATTGCGGCGATCCTGGCCCCGGTCACCCGCCCGGCCTTTCGCCGCCGCGCCCCCGCCGCCGCGCAAATTTTGGCGGATTGGCCGCAGCTTGCCGGGCCGGAACTTGCCGCCCGCGCCGCACCGGTGAAATTTGCAGGTGGCACCCTCACCCTCGGCTGCACCGGCCCCACGGCGCTGGAACTGCAAATGGCGGCGCCGCAGATTATCGCCCGGCTGAATATGGCTCTGGGCCAAAACATTGTGGAGCGGTTGCGCTTTGAACAGCAAGTGCCACGCCCGGCCACAACCCCGGCCGCACGCCCTGCACCGCGCATCCCAGCACCCCCGCCGGAGAGCCTGCCCAGCGGCGCGCTTGGCGCCGCCCTGGCGCGGCTCTACCAGGGCATAAAATCCCGTGGATAAGTTTAACGCCGGGTTGGACTCAGGCTTAAGAATCTGGCTACACTACATATAGGAGAAAACATGCCAATTACTCGCCGTTCCACACTATCCTTAGTAGGTGCTGCCGCTCTCACCCCCGGCTTTGCCTGGGCCGACTCCACCCCGCCCACGGAAACGGAGCGTTCTATCGGCTCCCCCACCGCCCCGGTTACGGTGCAGGAATTTTTCTCCCTCACCTGCCCGCATTGCGGCGAGTTCGCCACAACAACAATGCCCCAGGTGAAAACCAAGCTTGTGGATACCGGCAAGGTGCGGTTCATTTATCATGATTTCCCGCTGGACCAGATTGCCCTGAAGGCCGCCCAGGTCTCGCGCTATCTGCCCGCTGAGGAATATTACCCCTTCGTGGAGGCGCTGTTTGCCAGCCAGAACGACTGGGCCTTCCAGCAAGGCGAGGATTACCATGCCCGCATCTTCAAATACGCCGCACTCGCCGGGATGGACCAGGCCACATACGAGAAAGCCTGGAACGATACCGCCCTTGGCCAGTGGATTCTGAACGGCCAGCAGGAGGCCGAGAAGCTCTACAATATCGACGCCACGCCCACCTTCATCATCAACGGCAAGAAAACCCCTGGTGCCATGGATTATGACACCTTCGCCGGGCTTGTCGCCAAGGCTGGCGGTTAAAGGAGACCAGATGCCCGCACGCTTCGCCCGGCTGCGTATCGCCGGTTTTAAAAGCTTCGCTGACGCCACGACCGTGGAGATTCTCCCCGGCCTGACCGGCGTGGTTGGGCCGAACGGATGCGGGAAGTCTAATGTTATCGAGGCGCTGCGCTGGGCGATGGGCGAGGCGAATGCCCGCAACATGCGCGGCAGCGAGATGGAGGATGTGATTTTCGCCGGGACCACGGGCCGCGCCGCCCGCAACCTGGCGGAAGTGACGCTGACGTTGGAAGAAACCTTTGGCCTGGCACCGCCGCCTTTTCAGGAATCAGCGGACCTTGAAATCTCCCGCAAGATAGAGCGCGGCGCGGGCAGCAATTACAAGGTCAACGGCAAGGATACCCGCGCGCGGGACGTGCAGACTTTGTTCGCGGACCTCGCCTCCGGCTCGCGCGCCTCGGCCATGGTGAGCCAGGGGCGGGTTGGCGCGCTGGTGAATGCAAGGCCCGATGAGCGTCGGGCGCTGCTGGAAGAAGCCGCGGGCATTACCGGGCTGCACGCCCGCCGGCACGAGGCGGAGCTGAAACTGAAGGCCGCCGAGCAGAATCTGCTGCGCGCGGATGATTTGAAGGGGCAGTTGGAAGCCCGTCTGGGCGAGCTGAAGAAGCAGGCACGCCAGGCCACGCGCTATAAGGGGCTCTCGGGTAATATCCGCGCGGCGGAGGCGGAGCTGCTTTCCATCCAGCGCGCCATGGCGGTGAAAACCCGCGAGGCGGCACAGGCTGCTTTTGCCGTTGCCGAGGCCCGGGTGGCCGAAGCGGCTGATCTGGCCCAACAAAATGCCGCTAAAGCCGAACAGGCCGAAGCCGCTTTGCCGCCTTTGCGTGAGGCCGAAGCCCAGGCCCGCACTGTGCTGGAGCGCGCCCGCATTGCCGCCGAGCAGGTGAAAGAGGCTGAAACCCGCGCGCGTGCCGCCCTGGCCGAGGCCAAAACCCGGTTAGAGGCGCTAACCCGTGACCATGGCCACGCGCAGAAGCTGGTTGAGGACGCGCGAGCCGCCGAGGCACGGCTGCAGGCCGAGCAGCGCGTGCTGCTGGAGGAAAACGTTTCCGCCCCCGCTGCGATAGACGCCGCCGCCGACGCACAAGACGCAGCCTATGAGGCCATGCGAAAGGCCGAGGCCGCCGCAACGCAGGCCACAGAAGATGCCGCGCGCAGCGCCGCCGAGGCCGAAGCCGCCCGCCGCGCTTTGGCTGAAGCCGAGGGCCGCGCCCGCCGCCTTGCCCAGCGCGCCGCCGAAGCCAAGGCCGAGCATGATAAAATTGCCGCCACTTTGGTGCCACCCGCGCGCGTTTCTGCCGCCGAGGCGGAACGCGAAGCCGCCGAGGCCGCCCTGGCCGCCGCGCGCGAGGCCGTGACCGCAGCCGAAGCCGCCCGCGCCAAGGCCGAAGCGGAAGCTGCCGAAGCCCGAACCACCGCCGAGGCCGAGCTGGCCGGGGCACGCTCCCGCGCATCATCCCTGGAGGCCGCCGCCACCAAGGTGAACACGGAGTATGACGCGCTGGCTGGCCTGCTGGCGCAAAAATTTGGCCGTGAGGGCCAGCCGGTTCTGGATTCCATCACCGTGCCGCCAGGGTTGGAAGCGGCTTTGGGTGCCGCTTTGCGCGAGGAGCTTTCCGCCGCCGCAGACCCGCAAGCCGCGCGGCATTGGCGCAAATTGCCAGATCTCGACCTGCCTGTGGTGCCGTTGCACAGCTTCGCCCAGCTTGCCCAAGGGCCAGAAGCGCTAAAGCGGGCGCTTTCGCATATTCTGCTGCTGCCGGAGGGTGCCGATGGCGATCTGCACCAGGGCAATTTAACGCCGGGTCAGATTCTGGTCTCGCGCGAAGGCGGCTTATGGCGGTGGGATGGCTATGTTGTGCGCGCCGGAGCGGCCTCTGAAGCCGCGGTGCGGCTGAAGCAGCGCAACCGCCTGACCGGGCTGGAGCGCGAACGCGCCACCGCCCGCGAGGCCGCGCAAGCCGCGAAGGATGAGCGCCTGCGCGCAGAGGCCGCCGAACAGGCCGCCCGCACCGCCGAGGCAAAAACCCGCGAAACCCACCGCGCCGCCGAAGCCGTCGCGCGCGAAGCCCGGCGCCTCGCCGAGCAGCGTTTCGATAAAGCCCGCAACGAAGCCATTCGGCTGATCGCCGAAGCCGAACGTGGTGCCGCGCGCGAAGCCGCCGCCGCCGCCCAGGCCGAACAAGCCGCCGGGGAAGCCCGGGAGGCTGAAACCGCTCTGGCCGCCTTGCGCGAAACCCATGCCGCCCTGCCGGATATAAACACCGCCCGCCAGGCTGTGGAGCAAGCCCGCGCGGCGCTGAACGAAGCCCGCCAGGCGGAAAATGCCGCCCGCGCGCGCCTCACCGCATTGCGCGGTGCCGAGGCCCAGCGCGGCCAACGGCTGGAAAGCCTGGGGCGCGAGCTGGCGAACTGGACCGAGCGCGGGAGGGACGCGGCAGACCGGCTGACGGACCTCGCCGCCCGGCTGGCCGAGGCGCAAAGCGGCATCGAAACCCTGCAAGCCGCCCCCAGCGCGGCTGAGACGTCGCATCTGGAGGCGCTGGAAACACTGGAAGCCGCCGAGGCCGGGCATAAACGCATGGCCGTGGCCTTGCAGGAGGCACAAAGCACCGCCGATTCCGCCACCCGCCAGGCCCGCGCTGCCGAAGCCGAACTTGGTGCCGCCCGCGAGGCCCGCGCCCGCGAGGAGGGCAATATAACCGCCGCCAACCATGGCTGGGGCACGGTGGAGGAGCGGATTTTGGAACGGCTGGGGGCAAACCCGGACCTGCCCGTCGCGCCTGAATTATTGAACGCCGAAACCGAGGACAAGGCCCGCAAGCGCTGGGAACGGCTGGTGCGCGAACGCGAAGAGATGGGGGCGGTGAATCTGCGCGCCGAGATTGAGGTGAACGAGGCGGAAGCGGCGATTGCCACCATCGACCGCGAGCGCGATGAAATCACCTCCGCCGTGGCCAAGCTGCGCGGCTCCATCGGGCATTTGAACCGCGAAGGGCGCGAGCGGCTTGCCACCGTGTTCGCCGAGGTGGACCGGCATTTCCAGAGCCTGTTCAGCCGCATGTTCGGCGGCGGCAAGGCGCATCTGGCGCTGGTGGGCTCGGACGATCCGCTGGAAGCCGGGTTGGAGATTTTCGCGCAGCCACCGGGCAAGAAGCTCAGCACGCTCTCTCTGCTCTCAGGTGGTGAACAGGCGTTAACGGCGCTTTCGCTCATTTTCGCGGTATTCAAATGCAACCCGGCGCCGATTTCGGTGCTGGACGAGGTGGACGCGCCTTTGGACGACGCGAATGTGGAGCGCTTCTGCAATCTGCTGGAAGACATGGTGCGCGAAACCGGCACACGGTTTCTGGTCGTCACCCATCATCACCTCACCATGGCGCGAATGGACCGGCTTTATGGCGTTACAATGCAGGAGCGCGGGGTTTCCCGCCTGCTCTCGGTGGATTTCCACCGCGCGATGGATATGGTGGACCCCGGCCATGTGATGGCAGCGGAGTAAAAAGCTGTTTGGGCGGGCATCGGGCCCATGGTTTAAAGGCAACAAAAAGGCCCCGGAAGGGGCCTTTTTTGCCAACAGCAAGCTGGAAAACTTACCGGACAGTCCGCAGAATAGCGGGAATCTCACTACGAGCCACACCGATATCGTTCAGGTCACGGTCGCTCATCGTATAAAGTTCTGCCGCAACGGCGCGGCGGGCTTTCCAGGTTTGCAGCATACGGCTCAATCCGCCACGGTTGGGTTTGGAAGCGGCAAAAACTTCGCGCTTCACAACCAACGCCCCGAGCTTGCTCAAGACGGGCCGGTTAAGGATAGTCGTCGACATGATACACCTTCAATTCTGGCGAAGCGGCCGGGCCGGTATGGTCCAGCAGCACTTCTTAGGAAAGAACACCTCAGCATTCCTTCCTGCAGCTATATAGTCGAATTATTGTTTTTTTGTGCGCCTGCGAAAGCCGGAGCAGACCAGCGCCAGACGCATAACAAAGGTAAGTGCATGTCATCAGATCATAACAATCGAATTGCGGCGTTGCGGGCTGAATGCGCAGCCAGGGGGTTGGAGGGATATATCATCCCTCGCGCCGATGAATATCTTGGCGAATATGTGCCGGCTTGCGCGGAAAGACTGGCCTATATCAGCGGCTTCACTGGTTCCGCCGGGCTGGCGATTGTGCTGGCCACGCGGGCGGCAGTGTTCTCCGATGGCCGCTATACGCTGCAACTGGCACAGGAAACGGGCGAAGCCTGGGAGCGCAGGCACCTGATTGAGGACAAGCCAGAGGACTGGCTGCGCGGGGCGGCACCGGGCCAGAAGATCGGTTTTGACCCATGGACGATAAGCGCGGAGGCGCTGGCGCGGTTCACCGGGGTGGAGATGGTGCCCACGGCAAACCTCATCGACAAAATCTGGGCCGACCGCCCGGCTCCTCCGCTGGCCCCGGCCCTGCCCTACAAAGAGGCTTATGCGGGCGAAGCTGCTGCATCCAAGCGCCACCGCATTGGCGCAAAACTGCGGGAAGCCGGGCAGGATGCCGCGATCCTCAGCGATGGCGCCTCGCTCGCCTGGCTGTTCAATATTCGCGGCACGGATCTCGAATTCTGCCCCTTCGCGCTGGGCTACGCGCTGTTGCGCCAGGACGGCACCGCCAGCCTGTTCATGGCACCGGAAAAAATCACGGAGGCTCTGCGCGAACATCTCGGGCCGGAAGTGAGCATTGCCAGCCATGCAGACCTGCCCGGTGCCATCGCGACGCTGAAAAAACAGACCGTGCGGTATGACCCCGCCACCCAACCCGCCTGGTTTAAAACCACGCTGGAACAGGCCGGTGCGGTGATTGCCAACGCGCCAGACCCTGTGGCCCTGCCCCGGGCCTGCAAAAACGAAGCCGAACAGAATGGTGCCCGCGCCGCGCATCTGCGCGACGGGGTGGCAATGGTGGAGTTTCTTGCCTGGGCCGCCGCGGCGCTGCCAAAGGGCGAGGAGAGCGAAATTTCCGCCGCCCAATATCTGCTAAGCCGCCGGGCGCGGCAGGACCGTTTTAAAGGCGAGAGCTTCCCCGCCATTTCCGGGGCCGGGGAAAACGGCGCGATCATCCATTACCGCGTGACGCCGGAAAGCAACCGTCCAATTCACGCCAATGAGGTTTATCTGATCGATAGCGGCGGCCAGTATCTGGATGGCACAACCGACATCACCCGCACCATCTGGACTGGCCCCGGCTTCGCCCCGGCAGAGGTGAAAGCGCATGTCACCCGCGTGCTGGCAGGCACCATCGCCCTGGCCCGCGCGGTGTTTCCCGAAGGCGTGGCGGGTGCACATCTGGATGCCTTCGCCCGCCAGGAACTTTGGCGCGCGGGGCTGGATTACGACCATGGCACTGGCCATGGCGTAGGGGCGTATCTTTCCGTGCATGAAGGCCCGGCCAGCATTTCCCGCGCGGCAAAGCCGGTGGCGCTGGCGGAAGGGATGATCCTTTCCGACGAGCCGGGCTATTACCTGCCAGGCGCTTACGGCATCCGCCTGGAAAACCTGCTGCTGGTGCAAAAAGCTGATTTCCCAGCAGCGAAAAAGCCATTTCTGCGGTTTGAGACATTAACGCTGGTGCCGTTCGACCGCGCGCTGATTGAACCTGGCTTGTTGCCGCGCGAGTCGCTGGAATGGCTCAACAATTATCATGCGCGGGTGCGGACCGCCTTGTCGCCGCATCTGTCTGTTAACGCTTTGACATGGTTGGTTGAGGCCACAGCCCCTATATAATCATTGACCCGCCAATCCTGGATCAGGCAAAATTTCCTTGGCGATTCGCTGAAACTTTAAAGAAAGGCCATGCCATGCGCCTGTTCGTCGCAATCGATCTTCCCTGGGAGGTCAAGGAACAACTCAGCGAACTTTCCTGCAATCTTCCCGGTGCCCGCTGGGTGCCGGAGGATAATTTCCATCTCACGCTGCGGTTTATCGGCGAGGCGAACCGGTTGGAAGCCGAGGAGATAGACCTTGCCCTGGCCAGCCTGCGCGGGCGTGGTTTCACGTTCTCGCTCTCTGGGCTTGGCTGGTTTGAGAAGAACGGGCGGGTGAACACACTATTCGCCGGGGTCGAGCGCAATGAGGATCTGGCCCGGCTGCAAGCCAAAGTGGGCACCGCCCTGCACCGCGTGGGGCTGGCACCGGAAAAACGCCGCTTCACCCCGCATGTAACGCTGGCGCGGATGGACCAGCCGGTAACCCCGGCGCTCACCAGCTTCGTGCAGGCGAATAATCTCTACCGCTCGGTGCCCATCCGCGTGGATAACGTCACCCTGTTCAGCTCCTTTCTTGGCAAGGACCAGCCGACCTACACGCCGGAAGCCGAATACGCCCTGGCCTGACGCTCGACAGGTGCAAGGCAGAGGATTAGTCTGCGTTAATGGACGCATCCGCGACCGCGGCAGAGGAGACACCCAAGGCCACGGGGCTTAAAACCCTGCGGTTTAGCCTGGAGCCGTCTCGGCTGGCAGAACTGGCCGCCAACCCGCTGCTGACAGCACCCCCCGACACCGCGGCCCGCCGGATTCAGGACCGGTTTTTTGATACCGCTGATTACGCGCTGGCCCGCGAGGGCATAACGCTGTGGCTGCGCAAATCCAGGCGCAGCCTGCGGTTGATGCTGCTGCATAAAGGCGAAATGCTGGAAGCGCCCGCAACCTCCCCTGCGCCGGAGCTTGGCCTGTTTGGGCCGGATTGGCAGGCGAGCTTGACGGCGGCATTAAAGGACGCGCCCCTTCATGAAATTGCCAGCGCCAGCCTGAAGCAAACCACCCGCGCGCTTGGGCAAGCCAGGCTGGTGGTCGAAACAGGCTCTTTCTCCACGGCAACACAAAAAATTCCGTTTAGCGAAATTGAACTTTGCTGCCCCGGCACCAGCCTGCCGGACAGCGTTTCAACGCTGGCCGCGTTTGCGCTGCGTCTGCAACCGGAACCACTGGGCCCGCGCGCCGTGCGGCTGGCCGGTGGGCCGCCGCCGGTCGTGCACAAGGCTGGCGCCGAGCTGGCGGGAGAGCCCAGCCTGGACGAAGCGGTAGAAGCTATCATCAGCGCCTGCCTGGAGCAGTTTCTTGCGAACTGGCCAGTGTTTTTTGATGGCGACGAGGTGGCGGCGGTGCACCAGATGCGGGTGGCCATGCGCCGCCTCCGCTCAGCCCTGGGGTTATTTTACCGCGCTTTGCCCGCTACAGAATTTCTGGCCCTGCGCGATGAGGCCAAGCGCATTGCGAATGTTCTGGGTGGTGCCAGGGATTGGGATGTGTTCATGGCCATGCTGCGCGATGGCCCGGCCGCCGCCTTCCCGGATGAAGCCGGCTTCGCGGCGCTTGAGGCGCAATGCCTGGCCCATCGCCAGGCGGGCTATGCCCAGGCGCGAGCCTTGCTGGAAGACCCCGCCACCTCGCGGTTTTTACTGATGGCGGAAGCGTTTATCGCGCGGCGCGGCTGGCGCAACGGGCTGCCAGCTGAAGTTCTGCCACGCCTTGCCGAGCCCGCCAAGGCATTCGGTGCACAAGCGTTGCAGCGCTTACACCGCAAGCTGCGCAAGCGCGGCAAACATCTGGCGCGGCTTGCCGCGCATGACCGGCATGGCGTGCGGATAGAATTGAAAAAACTTCGCTATGCAGCAGAATTTTTCGGTGCGCTGCTGGAACATCAGCAGCGCTTGCGGCAATTTCACCAAGCTGCTTCAGGCTTGCAAGAAGAGCTTGGCAAACTAAACGATATGGCGGCGGCACAGACGCTGGCGTTACGGCTGTATGGTGATTCGCCGGAAGCAAGCCGCGCGCTGGGGATCGTTTTGGGTTGGACTGCACATGCGGCACTTGGCGAACCGCGCGCCATCGCCTCTGCCTGGAAAGAGTTCAAAGATGTAAAGCTGCCGGGCTGAACATGCTAAACCGGCAGCGTCACGCTCACCCGCAGCCCTTTTGCTTCATTTGCCAACACAATATCCCCGCCATGGGCGCGCACAATGTTGCGGGCAATGGAAAGCCCCAGGCCAGAGCCGCCGGTTTCACGATTCCGGCTGGTTTCCAACCTCCGGAACGGCTCAAACACACGTTCCATTTCCTCCTGCGGAATGCCGGGGCCTTCATCCTCGATATCGATTCTCACCGCGCCTTTCACCGGAGGATGCAATGTCACGCGCGCGGCATCGCCATATTTCATCGCATTGGTGATGAGATTGCTGAGCGCGCGCTTCAGCGCCAATGGCCTGGCATTGATGGCCATATGCTGCGGGCCCTGATAGTCGAGCGCTGCCGCGCGGTCGGGGTCCATATCGGCGGTTTCATCAACAATCGTGCGCAGCAGACTGGCAAGGTCAATCCGGGCCAGAGGCTCGGTGGTGGTGATGTCTTTACCGAAAGCCAGAGTGGCGGCCACCATCGCCTCCATCTCGTCCAGGTCCGCGAGCATCTTTGCCCGCTGCTCGTCATCTTCCATATATTCAGCGCGCAGTTTCAACCGCGTGATCGGCGTGCGCAGATCATGCCCAATGGCGGTGAGCAGGAAGGTACGGTCCTCGACAAAGCGGCGGATGCGCGCCGCCATGGTGTTGAAGGCCCGCGCGGCGGTCACGATTTCGCTTGGCCCCACCTCTGGCAATGGCTTGGCGTTCACCACGTCCCGGCCAAACAATTCCGCCGCCGTTGCCAGCGTTTTAACCGGCACCAGCAATTGCCGCACCGCCAGGGTGATGACGATACCACCCAGCAGCATCATGACGATAAAGGCCGTGGCAAAACCAGGCGACCGCCAGGGGGCGGGCGGGTGCAATTCGGTTGTTACCGTCAGCCACATTAAAGGCGGTAATAACTGATCCGGGGGCGGCCACATCATATCCGGCGGGGCGCCATCCGGCGTTGCCCCCCCCGGCATGGGCAGGGGAAAAAGCAGCCCATCCGGCAGGCCGAAACTCACGATCAGGCGGAACGGGTGGGCGGCAACCCGTAGCGCAATGCCGCGCGGGCGCAAATTGGGCGGGATGCCATAAGTGAAGATTCCCGCCCGTACAGCCTCAGCCATCGGCAAGGGCATCCGCGTTGTGCCGTCCAGCGGCGGGCTTAATGTCAGGCTGACAGTGTCATCTTTCGGCACTGGCTCCCGGGCCGCCACGATGGCCCTGTCAGCCGGTTGGGCAAGGGCGATATGGCGGTAGATGATGGCGGCGCGGGTGGCGAATTCCTGCTCATCCACCAGCCTTTCCAGTTGCATCTGGTTGACCGTATGCACCAGCAGCCCCAGCATCTGGATAAATGCAAAGCCCACCAGCAGGAACAGAATAGTCCGGCGGGCAAGGCTTTGCGGCAGCAGGCAGAATCTCAAAGCCGTTCGACGGGCGTGGAAAGCACATAGCCGCCGCCCCGCACAGTTTTGATAAGCTGGGCGTTGCGCCCGTCATCCTCCAGCTTGCGGCGCAGGCGCGAAACCGCAACGTCGATCGCGCGGTCAAACGGCCCGGCCTGGCGGCCACGCAACAGGTCCAGCAGCATGTCGCGGGTCAGCACGCGGTTTGGCCGGTCCAGCAATGCCACCAGCAGGTCGTATTCGCCGCCGGTGATCGCAACCTCCACCCCGCTGGGGTCCAGCAAACGGCGGCGGGCGGTTTCCAGCACCCAGCCGGCGAACTGATACAGCTTCGCGGATTGGTCTGAAACGCGGTCCTCCGCCTCGGAGGTGCGGCGCAGCACAGCCCGGATGCGCGCCAGCAGCTCACGCGGGTTGAACGGCTTGGTCACGTAGTCATCCGCGCCCAGCTCCAGCCCAATGATCCGGTCCGTCTCATCGGCCATCGCCGTCAGCATGATGATCGGCACGTTGGTCTCGGCGCGGAACCAGCGGGCAAGCTCCAACCCGCCTTCGCCGGGCAGCATCAAATCCAGCACCACAAGCTGATAATGCCCGTTTAAAAAGGCGCGGCGGGCTTCCTTCCCGTCCCGCGCGGCGGTTACGCGCAACCGCTGGCGTTCCAGGAACTTGGCCAGCAGTTCACGGATTTCACGGTCGTCATCAACAACCAATATATGCGGCAGGGTTTCCATGCCTGTTACAATAGCGCCGCGCTGGGGCTTTGGGCAGTATGGGTTGCAATACGTGACAATTCGGCCGCCCCTGTAACATGTCCTGCCAAGGCATTTTGCCCTTGCACCCCACCCCCCATGGCTTTAAGGGCGCATCACGCAGCAACGTACGTGCCTCTGCCGGATCTCCGGTTACGCAACGGCGTCAAGCGTTCTGGCAGCACGACTGGGGAAACCTGGAAGTCGGCTGGTTCGTTGGACCGTTTCGATAACCTTGCCCCGCCGCGTAAACAGGCGGGCAAATGAGAGAAGGAATTGAGGGCGATGACTCCTAAAATCGCTTCCTTTTTGGCGTCGTGCCCCGCGACGCCATGCCTGGTGCTGGACCTTGACCAGGTGGCGGAGAATTTCGCCCGCCTGCGCGCGGCCCTGCCGATGGCTGCCATTTACTATGCCATGAAGGCCAACCCCGCCCCGCAGATCTTGCGGCTGCTGGCTAAGGCCGGCGCGTGTTTCGACGCGGCCTCCCTACCCGAGATCGAGGCATGCCTGGAAGCCGGGGCAAAGCCGGAGGCGATTTCCTTTGGCAACACGGTGAAAAAACCCTCGGCCATTGCGCGCGCTCACGCCTATGGCGTGGCACTTTACGCTTTCGATTCGATTGAAGAGCTGGAGAAGATTGCCACCCACGCGCCGGGAGCAAAAATTTATTGCCGCATAGCGGTGAATAACGAAGGCGCGGAATGGCCGCTTTCCAAAAAATTCGGCACCACGCTGGAAAAAGCCCGGGAACTGATGCTGGCAGCCCCCGGTTTGGGGCTTGTTCCGCATGGCCTTTCTTTCCATGTCGGCAGCCAGCAGACCAACACGCTGGCCTATGAACTCGCCATTGCCGAGGTGGCGATGCTGTTCACAGACCTGAAAAATGCAGGCTTGCCCATGAAGATGCTGAATCTCGGCGGTGGTTTTCCCACGCGTTATTTAAAGGACATACCCGAACACGATGAATTCGGTACCGCAATTATGAACGCGATGCGCCGGCATTTCGGCAACGACCTGCCGGATATGCTGATAGAACCCGGCCGCGCCATGGTCGGCAATGCCGGGGTGGTGGCAGCGGAAGCCGTGCTGGTGTGCCGCCGTATGCCCGAAGATGAGCGCCGCTGGGTGTATCTGGATATCGGCCGTTTTGGCGGGCTGGCGGAAACCGAGGGCGAGGCGATCCGCTACCGCGTTACCGCTGGTGAGGGCGCCACCGGGCCCGTGGTGCTGGCCGGGCCTTCCTGCGATGGGGTGGACGTAATGTATGAAAAAACCCCTTACAGCCTGCCGCTGGGCCTGAAGTCCGGCGATACGGTGCTGATTCATGACACCGGCGCTTACGTGACGAGCTATGCCAGCCAGAATTTCAACGGCTTCGCACCGCTGGCCGAACATTACATATAGAGCCGGATGATTTTAGATCGGATTACTTCGTGATCCGACCTAAAATCTGAATCCGCCTCTAAAACAATGGAGTAGATGGCGATTCAGACTTCAGGCTTGCTCGCGAAGTGAGCGAACCTGAAGTCATCGCGCTCTAGAACCCGTTTTGCGGGCGGGCGGACTTCCCTTATGCTGGCTTTGCCCCATATGCGTGTGGGGTTAGGCCAGAAGCCACCAAATAACGGAGACCAGAAATGCGCGAAATAAAACTGAACGCCGCCGATGGCAGCGGCGAATTCTCAGCCTTTGTCTGGGAACCGAAAGGCAAGGCGCAAGCAGGCGCCGTGCTGGTGATTCAAGAAATTTTCGGTGTGAACGACTCGCTGCGCGAAACCGCGCAAAACCTGGCGGACCAGGGCTTTATCGCCATCGCGCCGGATTTGTTCTGGCGGTTGAAGCCGGGCGTGAATCTTACCGACAAAACCGAAGCCGAGTGGAAAAAAGCCGTCGGCCTGATGCAGCGGTTCGACCAGGACAAAGGCGTGGAGGATTTGAAAACTACCCTCGCCGCCGCGCGCAAGCTGCCCGGCTGCAATGGCAATGCCGGCACAATCGGGTATTGCCTGGGCGGGCGCCTGGCGGTGATGATGGCCGCGCGCTCCGATGCAGATGTGAACATATCCTATTACGGCATCGGCCTCGACGGCCTGCTGGGCGAGTTGGGCAATATCAGCGCCCCCTTGATGCTGCATATCGCGGCGCTGGACGAGTTTTTCCCCGCCGAGAGCCAGAATAAACTGCTTGAAGGCACCGAGGAAAACGATTGGGTGGATGCCTTCGTCTATCCCGCCGTGCAACATGCTTTCGCCCGGGTGGAGGGCGTGCATTACGATGCTCGCGCCGCGATTATCGCCAATGGTCGCACCGCCGAGCTGTTGGCTGAGATACTTGACTAAACTCACCCGCCGGGGGTTTTGCGCTGGGGCGGTGGCGTTGCCAACCCTGGCGCGGGCCGCCGGGGACTTGGCGCCCGCTATGGCGCAAAGCTTGGCGCAGGCCGTGTTGGGCCAGATGGCAGCACTTGGCGATGGGCCGGTGCTGCTGAACTCGTATCTGGTAAACACCGGGCCGGATGCGGATGATTTCGACCTGACCCAGGCTAACGCCGCTTATGTATACGACAACGCGCTGGCAGGGCTGCTGCTGCTGGCGGCGGGGCATAAGCCGGAGGCGCTGCGGATCGGCCAGGCTTTGGCGCTGGCACAGGCGCATGACCGGAAGTTTACCGATGGGCGCTTGCGGAATGGCTACGCCGCCGGGCCCATGGCGATGCCCGCGAAGCTGCCCGGCTTTTGGAACAGCAAAACTAACCAATGGGATGAAGACCCTTATCAGGTGGGCACGGATACCGGGCCGGTGGCCTGGGCGATGCTGCTATGGGCGGCTTTGGGCATGGATAGCCCCGCGAATATAGCCGGGAATTTTCTGGATGAGCAATTACGCGCGCCGATGGGATATTTCGGCGGGTTTTATGGTTATGACCAGAGTCAGCAGAAACTCACCTGGGAGAGTACCGAGCAGAATCTGGACCTTGCCGTGGCGTTCAGGAAGCTGGGGCGTGCAGAAGATGCAGCACATGCCAGGGCTTTTGTAAAAGCGGCTTACGACGCGAAAGCCGCTTTGTTTAAAACCGGACTGACGGCGGATGGCGCGCCAGGGGCAATGGTGGCGGCGGATGCAGGCATATGGCCGTATCTGGCCGGGCTGGGCAACGCCGCCAGCGCACAGCGGGCGATTGCGGTGTTGCGGCATGGCGCGGGGATTGGATTTTCCAACGCCAGTCAGGGCATCTGGCTGGAGGGCACTGCCTTTGCCGCACTGGCGCTGAAGCGCATGAACTCCCCCCTGGCGGCAACGTTTTTGCAAACGGTATCAGCGAATTTGTCGCCGCAAGGTTATGTGTATGCCACCGTGCAGCCGGTGCTGAGCACGGGGTTGAAAGTTGGCCCTTCCTTGCAGAAGGGCGTACCGGAACAGGCGTTCAACTATTATCGGCGGCCTTCGCTCAGCGCCACAAGCTGGGCGGGTTTGGCAGCACTTGGGGTTAATCCGCTGGGCTGAATTATTTTCCGATGCAAAACCCTGAGAACACGGCGTCAAGAATCTCCTCCACGCCGATGCTGCCCGCCAACCGGGCGAGAGATTGCGCGGCGGCGCGGAGTTCTTCACCACGCAATTCCGGTTCGGCGAGAGTAAGCGCCATATCCAGCGCCTGGATCGTATCTCTCACGCACGCCACCTGGCGCGGGCGTGACAAGGCCGCGGCACCTTGGCGGTCTGTCAACGCGGCAGCGGCGTCAGCGAGGCGGGCACGGAGCTGCCCCATATTGCGCCCGGTTTTGGCGGAGATCGAAAATTCCGCTGTATTCTCTGCGATGTCTGATTTCGTGCGGACACGCAAAATGGGCGCGCCAGATGGCGGCGGTGTAAAAGCTTCGCCGGGTGCGGCCACAAGAATCACAAAATCAGCTTTCTCCGCCTTGGCTTTTGCCCGGCGGATACCTTCTGCTTCGATGATGTCCCCGGTTTCACGCAGGCCCGCCGTATCGGTTAGATGCACGGGAACACCGCCGAGATCAACGCGGATTCCCACAGCATCACGTGTGGTGCCAGGAATTTCCGAGACGATGGCGATGTCCTCACCCGCCAGCGCGTTGAGGAGGGTTGATTTTCCGGCATTTGGGGGGCCAAGAATAACAAATTCCAACCCCTCCCGCAGGCGTTCCGCTGCCGGGGCAGCGTGCAGGGCCGCCTGCATCTCATCACGCAAAGCGCTGATTTCAGTTTGGAGTTCCGCCTCCACTTCCGGCGGCAAATCTTCATCAGGAAAATCTATCAGAGCTTCCTGCCGGGCCATGAGGTGGCGCAGGCGCTCGCGCCAGGCAGCGCAGGCTTCGGGCAGATGGCCTTCCAGGGCTTGGCGGCGCTGGGCCTCTGTTTCGGCAGCGATGAGATCGGCCATTGCCTCGGCCTGCAATAAATCCATCCGGCCATTCTCAAAAGCGCGGCGGGAAAACTCACCCGGTTCGGCCGGGCGCGCACCAAGGGCAACAAGCGCATTGCTCACCGCTGCCAGAACAGCGCGGCCACCATGGATGGAAATCTCCGCCACATCCTCGCCGGTGAAACTATGTGGGACGGGGAAAATAACCACCAGCGCCTCGTCCAACACGCCCCCTTCAAACCGCAACCGGCGCAGGCTGGCATGACGCGGGGGTGGTAAACCATTTGTCAGAACCTCAATGATTTTAAAACTCTCCGGCCCGGAGAGCCGCAATGTGGTGATAGCCCCGCCTTTACCGGTAATGGGGGCAAAGATAGTGCTCATAGGTGGGAGGCCAATGCGTTGGAGATGAAGATGACTGCCAACAGAGTGATGAACACACCGAAGCTGAGAACAAGCAGGCTGCACCAGAGTGACGCAACTGCCAAAACAACGAGCAATGCGAGGCCATAAAGATGTGAAAGTGGAAAGCGCGGATGCAGCATACGCCTAAAAATTCCGTTGCCGAGCAGAAACGCGGTGGGGCCGCCGAGCAGCAAAAGGTTCTGGCCAGAGGAGGCGTGTTGAAGCGGCGTTTCCAACAAAAACGCATCCCCCGCCGCGATGACAATGATGGCGGCGATAAGCAGGCCATGGACATAAGTGTAGGCTGCCCTTGCGATTTTTCCTACATTCTGGGCGTTGGCGAAGGCATGGGCGGTGCGCTCCGCCGCATCGTTGAAATAAATCCACCACATGGCGGCAAAAAGCATAAATGCCTGCAACGCCCCCAGCGCGTTCATATGCGCGCGGAGAAATTCCGATATCTGCGTGACGGCGAAAACGAAGATCAGGTCAAAGAAAAGTTCGATCTGCGTTACCTGCGCGCGTTCATCGCGCCGCCGCAACAGGCTGGCCGCCGCGCCGCGCATCAGGTTAAATAGCGCGCCGTGAGATGCGCTTCAAAATAAGCCGGGTTCAGCATTTCGCCTGTGGCAGCCTGGAGAATCTCGTTGAACCCGGCAGAAGAGCCGCGTTGATGCACATGCTCGGCCAGCCAGGCGGTGAGCGGTGCTAAATTCCCGCGCGTCAGCGCTGCATCCATCTCCGGCAGGGCTTTGCGGGCAGCTTCCATAAGCTGCGCGGCCGCCATCGCCCCCAGCGTGTAAGAGGGGAAATAGCCAATCGCACCATCGAACCAATGGATATCCTGCAAACAGCCGCGCGCATCATCCGGCGGGGTAATGCCCAGCAGCGCGTTCAACCCTTCATTCCAGGCCGCGGGCAAATCCGCCACCGCAAGCTCCCCCGAAAGCAGTGCCTGTTCTAGCCTGAAGCGCAGCAGCACATGGGCCGGGTAGGTCATCTCATCCGCCTCCACACGGATAAAGCTACGCTCCACCCGGCGCAAACGGTGCTTCAGCCCCGCCAGTGTCACTTCCTTGCCAAAGGCTTCCGTGGCCAGCGGGGCAAGATAAGAGAGATACGCATCCGAGCGCACCGCTTGCATTTCAACAATCAAAGACTGGCTCTCGTGCATCGCCATGCCGGCCGCCGCCCCCACCGGCTGGCGCGCCCAGGCTGCAGGCAGATTCTGCTCATAAAGCGCATGACCGGTTTCGTGCAGAACGCCCATGAGTGCCGCGGCAAAATCCGCCTCATCGTAACGGGTGGTGATGCGGATATCGGTTGGCGTGCCGCCGCAAAACGGGTGGGCGGAAATATCCAGCCGTGCTGCGTTAAAATTCAGCCCCGCCCCCGCCGCCAGCTTGCGCGCCAGGGCCGCCTGCACCGCCTCGGGGTATGGGCCTGACGGCAGCGCCGCCTGCGGGCGCTTTGCCTGCAATGCCTCTGCCTGGGGCAGCGCCTCACGCAGAAACGCCTCGTAGCGGGCAAAAATCGCCCCGGCTTGTTCAGCGTTTATGCCCCGCTGATATTGGCTCATCAGCGCGTCATAGGGCGAAAGCCCAAGCGCCTGCCCTAGAATCTCCGCCCCCTCGCGGGTCAGCTTCACCACTTCGGCCAGCGCCTCCCGCACGGCGGCAAAGTCATTGGCCTTACGCGCTGCCCGCCAGATGGTCTCACAGGCCCGCCCGGCGCGCACCTGCGCCTCCACGAGGTCGCGCGGCAAAGCGGTGGCGCGCAAATGCGCTTCCCGCATCAGGTTGAGATTTTGCTTGTCCCACCCTTCAGCGGCTTCGGCCTTGGCAAGGTTTTCACCAACATCCTTCGCGCAGAGAAAGTCATGCGAAAGCCCGGCCAGCACCGCCATCTGCTCGCCGCGCGCCTCAGCACCGCCATCGGGCATCATCGCCGCCGCATCCCAGCTCAGCACCGCACTTGCCTCATCCAAACAAGCGATACGATGGAAGGATGCTTTCAGTGCCTCATATGCGCTCATGGTTTCAGCAGCCTTTTGCGGGCGATAAAGATGAACTCGAACACCAGGATGCCGGCAAAACCAAACCAGGTGAGCGCATATCCATAATGGTTGTTCGGCGGGGTGGGCAAATCCTGCGCGGGTTGCGGCAACGGGCTGCCCGGCGGCGGCTTTGGCCCCATGGCGATGAGCATATAGGGTGCCACGTTCTCCAGCCCCATGCCTTTGCCCATCACCGCCGGGTCCAGTGTGTAATAATGCCCCTTGGCGGGGTTATCCGGGGCTGAGAAAAAGTTGCGGTCGATTGTGGCGTGGATATAGCCGGAAGGCTGCGCTGGCGGGTTGGCCAGAGGCACTGGCACGGATTCCTGCATCCAGCCGAGGTCAACCAGCAGAACCTGCCCATCCGCCCGGCGCAGCGGCATAATCAGCTCGCCGCCGGAAACCGGGCCGTTGGGCGTGTCGTGCACAATCTGCCCGTAAAGGGCCGCCTTGCCCGGCACCCAGGTGCCGGTGACAAACACTTTCTCGAACGGGGTGGGCGTCTGGGGCATCGGCACCGGCGGCGCCACCTGTGCGGCGCGAATCTGCGCGATGATGCCTTCTTTCCACTTCAGCCTGTGCAACTGCCAAACGCCAAGGGCGATGAACAGGCAGAAAGCCGCAAGCGCCGTCAGCCCAGGGGCGATCAGACGGCGCAAATGAGTGCTTCTGTTTTGCGCGCGGCCCTCATCCAGCCGTTATCGCGCTGCGGCCGAGGTAATAAATGCACACGAACAGGAACAGCCACACCACGTCTACAAAATGCCAGTACCAGGCTGCAGCCTCAAACCCAAAATGCCGCTCTTTGGTAAACTGCCCGGCCCGCGCCCGGAAGAAGCACACGATCAGGAACAACGTGCCGATAATGACGTGCAGACCGTGAAACCCAGTGGCGATGAAGAAGGATGAAGCGAAAATGCCGCCATGGTAAAACGGAAATGGCGAATGTGTATATTCCCAGGCCTGGCCACAAAGAAACATCAGGCCCAGCACGATGGTCACACCCAAGCCCCGCACCAGGTTTTTCTGGTCATCTTCCAGCAGCGCGTGGTGCGCCCAGGTGATGGTGGTGCCGGAAAGCAGCAGCACCATGGTGTTGAACAGCGGAATCGCGAACGGGTCGATGGTGGTGATGCCCTGCGGCGGCCAAACCGGCGCAAAGGCCGTGCCCATTTTATCCGGGAAGAAGAAGTAGTTGAAATAATTCCAGAAGAAGGAGACGAAGAACATCACCTCCGAAGAGATGAACAGCGCCATGCCGTAGCGCAGGCCCACCTGTGTTACGATCTTATGCAGCCCAGGCACGCGGGATTCATGGATCACATCCCGCCACCAGAGGAACATCACGCTGAAATCCGCCAGCAAGCCAATGCCGAGCACAATGAAATCCCGGAAATGCGCGGCCAGGATGATGCCAGTGAAGGTTACCATCGCCGCGGCGGCCCCGCAAAGCGGCCAGATGCTGGGGTCAACAAGATGATAAGGGTGGGGCACCGTGCCCTTCACCTGGTCCGTCGCGGTATGAACTGTGCCGCTCATCTTATTTCCCCCTGTTCTTATGCGTTTCTTTAAACGGTTTTCACCACATCTGGCCGTATTCGTGCAGTTTCACCATCGCGATCACGTAAATAATTAAAGAGAAACCGCCCAAGGCCGCCAGCAGCAGAAAATTACGCGCCCGGCGACGGCGCAAAAACTCGGCCTTCTGCTCATCGCTCCAGTGAGATTCAACAATCTCGACACGCGGCATCCGGTCGTTGGCGTAGTCATCATCTTTTTGCGCGGCGGCCATCATACCAGCCGGTCCACCGCGATGGCGGCAAAAAGCAGAAACAGATACAGAATCGAGAATTTAAACGCGGCGCGGGCCGGGGCGTCTTTGGTCAGGCTCACACCCTTTGCGTTCTGCTTATCCCGCAGCACACCCCAGGCGAAGTAAAGAAAAGCTGCCCCCAGCACAAAGGCGGTGGCCCCGTAAATCCGCCCGGCCAGCCCCAGAAACCAGGGAGAAAGCGCCAAGGGAAACAAAACAAGCGTATAGATGAACACGTTCCAGCGCGTATGGCGCGCCCCCTTCACCACCGGGAGCATCGGCACCCCGGCCTTCTCGTAATCGGTGGAGGCGTAGAGCGAGAGCGACCAGAAATGCGGCGGCGTCCAGCAAAACACAATCAGAAACAGCAACATCGGCAGCACACCGATATGCCCGGTGACGGCAGCCCAGCCGATAACCGCCGGGAACGCCCCAGCCCCGCCGCCAATCACGATATTCTGCGGCGTGCGGCGCTTCAGCCAGATGGTGTAGATAACCGCGTAATAAAAAATTGAAAACGCCAGCACTGCCGCGGCGCAAAGATTCGTCGCCATGGCCAGCAGCACCACGGAAGCCACCGCGAGCACGATGCCATAACCCAGGGCCGCGCGGGCCTCGATCTTGCCAGCGGGAATAGGCCGTGTGGTGGTGCGGCGCATAATCGCGTCGATATCGCGGTCGTACCACATATTGATGGCACCCGCCGCGCCGGCGCCAAGCGCGATACAGAAAATGGCAATGGCCGCCAGCAACGGGTTGATATGGCCAGGTGCAATAACAAGCCCGATAGCCCCGGTGAACACCACCAGGGAAACCACGCGGGGCTTCAACAGCTCCAGCCAGTCTTTCGGCTCCGCCCCCAGATGCGGGGCGGAGACGCCATCATGCAGCAAATCAACGGCCTGGTTAGACAAGTCTTTTCCTTAACCTCTCACCGGATAATCGGCACATCTTCAAAGGTATGGTGCGGCGCCGGGCTGGGTACAGCCCATTCCAGCGTCGTGGCACCCTCGCCCCAGTAGTTATCGGCGAGTTTTTCCTTGGAGGTGAATACGGCATAAAGCACGTAGAAGAAAACCAGTGTGGACAGGCCTGATACGACAGAACCGACGGAGGAAACAAAATTCCATCCGGCGAAGGCATCCGCATAATCCGGGTAACGGCGAGGCATGCCGGCCAGGCCCAGGAAATGCTGTGGGAAGAAGGTGAGGTTAACGCCGATGAAGAAGGTCCAGAAATGCACCTTCCCCCAGAATTCTGGGTATTGGTGGCCGCTCATCTTGCCGATCCAGAAATAGAACCCGGCGAAAATGGCAAACGCCGCGCCCATGGACAGCACGTAATGGAAATGCGCGATCAGGAAGTAATCGTTATGCAGCTCCTGGTCCAACCCGGCATTGGCCAGCACCACGCCTGTGGCGCCGCCGATCACGAAGAGGAAGATGAAGCCAATCGCCCAGAGCATCGGTGTTTTAAACTCGATGGAACCGCCCCACATGGTCGCGATCCATGAAAACACCTTAATGCCGGTGGGTACGGCAATCACCAGTGTCGCCACCTCGAAATAGATTTTGGAATCCGTGGAGATGGCGGAGACGAACATATGGTGTGCCCAGACCACAAAGCCCACGAACCCAATGATCACCATGGCGTAGGCCATGCCGAGATAACCGAAGATCGGCTTCTTGGAGAAGGTGGAAACCACATGGCTGATAATGCCGAAGGCCGGCAGAATCATAATGTAAACTTCCGGGTGACCGAAGAACCAAAACAGATGCTGGAACAGCACCGGATCACCGCCGCCGGAAGGCTCGAAGAACGAGGTGCCGAAATTCCGGTCCATGATGAGCATGGTCACAGCACCGGCAAGCACCGGGATGGCCAGCAGCAGCAGAAACGCCGTGACCAGAATCGCCCAGCAGAACAGCGGCATCTTATGCATGGTCATGCCGGGGGCACGCATGTTCAAGATGGTAGCAATGAAGTTGATGGCGCCCAGCAGCGAGGAAATGCCCGCCAGATGTAGCGAGAACAGTGAGAAATCAGTCGCCACGCCAGGGGAGTATTGGGCGTTATCCAATGGCGGATACAGCGTCCAGCCCGCACCGGTGCCCGAATCGAGAAACAGCCCCAGCAGCACGAAGATAAACCCGCAGGCCAGGAACCAGAAGCTCATATTATTCAGGCGGGGGAACGCCATGTCCGGCGCGCCGATCATCATCGGCACGAACCAGTTGCCCATGCCGCCGATCAAGGCTGGCATCACGAACCAGAAGATCATGATCAGCCCGTGGGCGGTGACAATCGCGTTCCAGGTGTCGCCGTTAGTGATGATATCGTTATGCGGATACATCAATTGCTGCCGCATGATCATGGAGAGCACGCCGCCAAAACAGGCACCGATGAACGCCATGGTGATATAGAGCGTGCCAATATCCTTGTGGTTGGTGCTCATCAACCAGCGTGAGACAAAACTTTTCTTATGATGGCCATGAGCAAGCAGGCCATGATCGTCAACGGTAATCGACATGGTTCGGTTCCTCAGCGCGTGGCGTCGGCCAGTTGGTTAAGGGGCATCGGCGACGAAAGTGGCTGGCTTACGGTATTCTCCGTGTAATTGGCGAGCGCTTGCTTCGTCCAGGCCAGATAATCCTGCAGCGGCACGGCTTTTATTTCGATGGGCATGGCGTCATGGTTCAACCCACAAATCTGGTTGCACTGGCCAAAATAAATGCCGGGTTTCTCAATCTTGGTCCAGCTCGTCTGATTTGTACCTGGAATGGCATATTTCTGCACTCCCAGCGAGGGCAGATAAAACCCGTGCAGCACATCGGCGCTGGTAATCACGAAGCGGATTTTCTCACCCACCGGCAGCACCAGCGGATGGTCCACTGAAAGCCGACGGATCTCGCCGGGCTGAATCTCGTTATCCGGGATCATATAGCTCGAATAATCCAGCCCCGGCACGGAGTCGTATTTATATTCCCAATACCATTGATGGCCGGTCACCGTCACGGTCATATACGGGTCGCTGTCATTGGCCTCGTAATAGATCAGGTTAATTGACGGGATGATAATAATCGCCAGAATAATGCACGGCACCACGATCCAGATAACCTCGATCAGCGTGTTGTGGGTGGTCTGGCTTGGCGTGCGGTTCCGCCCCGCACGGAAGCGGAACATCACATAGCCCATTAAAACACCCACAAACGCCACCACGCCCAGCATGATCCACAGCACATATTGCATCAGCCAATCGATCTTGGCCTGCATCGGGCTGGCGGCAACGGGAAACCACATCTGCCAGTTATGCGGCGCTTCAACATAGCTGTTGGCAATCGCCGTTGGGTCTGCGGCTGCGGTCTGGGCAAAGGCGAAATGCCCGTGCAACACCAGCGCCGCCGCCAGGGCAAGCAATGCCAGCTTTTGGGCCAATCTGTCTTTGCACGTCATTATGCTGCGTCTCGCTTCATTATCATGGCCGTTTTTAAGCCTTATCTTGTGTGACTACAGGAATATAAGCCGGACATGCCAAGATCAAGCGAAATACCAGACGCCCACAAAAAGCTTCATAGCAGGCATCTCGCTTCGTCCATGCTGGCCAAGGGCAATGCCCTGCCTTGGCGCAACGCCGCCGCGTTCTGGCTGATCATTTGCTCCAGCGCGGCAGCAAGCGCCTTGCGGTTTGGGTATGCGCCCGGCGGCAGCGGCTCGCCGAACAGAATGGTGGCCCGCAAGCGGCGGCGGCGCAACAGGCGATTTAAATGGGGCGCCAGTTCCATATCGCCATACCAGGCGATCTCCGGCCGGTCCGCCCGGCGGATCTGCTGGCCGTCCAGCTCATCGTAAACAATGGTCACCGGCTGCACCCAGGGTCGCGCCGGGCCAAAGGCCAAAGTGAGGAAAGCCGCGGCAAAGGGCAAAACCCGGTTACCGTCAGATGTGGTGCCTTCCGGAAACAGGATAATATTATCTCCCTGCTCCAAACGCTTTTCTATTACTTTCTGCTCCCGCGCCACCGTATCGCGGTTACGGGAGACAAAAACACTCCGCCCCAGCTTGGCGATCAGCCCGATACCCGGCCATCTCGCAACTTCCGCCTTGGCGATGAAACAGCCCGGCACCGCCGCACCCAGCGCCACAATATCCAGCCAGGAGCAATGGTTAGCGATAAACAGGGTCGGCCGGTGGCGGGTAAATTGGCCGATCAGGCGCAAGCGCAAACCCAATATCCGCCCCACACCCCGCCAAAAAAGGCGCGCAAACCACACCTTGCCCCGCCCCGGCAGCGCCAGCAGCACGGCCTGCACGCAAACAGCCACCACGCTCCACAGCAAAACCAGAATCAGGCGGGTGCCAAGCCGGATCAGGGTGCCTTGCCCTTCAGCATCAACCGCAAATCCTGGCGGATCAGCTCCGGGTCCACGCCCAGCGCCTCACGCACAACCTCCCCCCAATCCCCTACATCCTGCACATCGCTGGGGTTATCGCGCAGCAATTCCCGCTTGATGAAGGGAAAACCGGAAAGCAGCAATTGCCGCCAGAGGTCGGAGGTCGGGTTCATTGGCACACGCCGCGCCACGAAGTCGCGAATCCGTAAAGCCTGCACCTTGCGCATCATCTGCACGGGATCAGCCTTGCCTAACGGCGTCTCCTCCTCGGCCAGAAAATGGGCCAACGTCTCGCGGTCCACCATGCCGGTGAGCGCTTCATAGGTCCATAATGCCGCACAGCGCAGCCCGGCTTTCACCATCGCCTGGGTCACGCCCACCTCGTAATGTTTGACGACATAGGATTTCATCGGCACTGGCCGCACAGAGCGCCAAAATTTGAAAAATCCAGAGTTTCGTAGGGCTTGTGGCCCAAAGGCCAGAAAATACGACTGCAGATGATAGCGTAATTGCCAGCTCTCGGTCAGGCCCCACACATCGGCTTTTGCGTAATCCAACCGGCGCAACGCATCGCCCAGCGGTGCCAGCGGGCCAAAAACACTGTCATTGGCTAATATCACCTCTTCTGTGTCAGCTCGCGGCAGGCCGAGCGTGCGCAATGTATCCGCCCAAGCCCCAAAATCGTATCCGATATTCCGGCGAATAATCACCGCCGCGCAAAGCTCGCGTAAGCTCGCCTCCGCTTGCGGCTGCAAACGCCCGGAATTGGTGACGAACACCACGTCACGGCCATGTTCCCGGAATGCGCGGATATAGCCGAACAATTGCCGACGCACGTCCCCACGCTTATCGAAATGCATGAACAGCACCACGCGCGGGCCAAGGCTTACAGCACCCGCAGGCCAAACCCGCACAACCTGGCGGCGGCGGCGCAGCCACCCCACAACCACGGCCAGCGGTGCCAACATCCTCCATTTTACAAAGGATAACACGTCCCAGACGAACAGCTTCAGACGTTGCGGCATCGCTTAGGTCTTTTCAAGCATCGCCAGCAGGTCTTCCGGCGCGTCCGGATAAACCGGCACAAAGCTTTCCAATAACGTCCGCGCCTCGTCACCCCGGTTGAGCTTGTGCAGAGCCAGCACCTCACCACGCAGCGCGTGCCAAAACAGCGGCGCTGGCGGCGTCGCCTGTTTCAACAGCCAGTCTCGCACACGCGCAAAACTGGCGGCACTGCGCGGCCAGGTTTGCTTTTCCTTCAGGAACAGCACGCCGGCTGTGAACAGCGCATCGCATTCAGCTTTTGTGTAAGGCTGGGCAAGCGTCCCCAAGATCGGGTCCACCCGCTTTAACATCGACCGCGCCTGGGCAAAATTTTGCCCGTTCACCAACGTCACGAAGCAAGCCAGCAACGCAGATTTTCTCTGCGCCTCATCCCCCCCAGCCCGCAACACCGCTTCCAGCCGCTCTGGCACCAGTGCAGGGTTTCCCACCGCGCTCAGCTCCAGATACATGCTCGTGATCGCCACATCCCGCAGCAATCCGGCGGGAATGCTCGCATCTGGTTCATTGCCAAGCCCAACCCGCAGCCGCGCCGCAACCTCATAAGCCCCGGCATTCACCAGCCCCACAAACCCGCGCCAGCACGCAGTCTTGTCTTCCAATGCCAGCAGGCGCTCCAAGGCATCCGGCTTACCGGCCTCGGCATCGCAAAGCAGCAGCTCCGTGCGCACCACCGCCGCGATGGCCACCGAAAGCCGGTCTCGGCCCAGAGAACGGTGGTCCAGCGCCGATTGCAGCGCATCAATGGCCTGCCCGGCCAGCACCAGCATGGGCCGCACCGCCTGTCGGCTCTCACCGGCCGCCAAACGCTGCATGGCCCGGCTGAACAGGATCATCCCCAGCCCCACCGGCATTTTTGCCCCCAGCCCTTCCAGGCTATCAGCCTCTGCCCCCGGCGGCAGCGCAGCCAGCCCTTCCAGCCGGTAGCCATAACGGGCGGCGCAGGCATCGTTCAGCACAGCCCAGGCCGCTTGTGCACCCGCCTCATCCTGGTCGTTCACCGAATCAAACAGCGCCCGCCCGGCAAAGCCGATCTGCAGATCACTTCCCAGCCGAGACGCTGCCGCGCGGCTCTGCAGATACCGGCGGTAAATCGCCCGGCGGGAGGCAAAATCCTCCTCCAACGTAAACGGTGAGGGCGAGGCATAGGCCACCAGGGCGGATTCCTCCGCCCGCACCACCACATGCGCGAACCCTGCAGCCTCCAGCGCCATCCGCAGGCTTTGCGGGCTTTGCAGCACCACATGCGCGCCCGGCGCCAGCAACGCGTAAAGCTCGCCATTAGAAAGGGCGGGCGTAATCCAGTCCGCGTTCGGGGTGGTGAGCAACAGAATGCCGTCCTCGGCAATCGCCCGGCGCATCAACCCCAGAAACGCCGGCGGATCGTTCAAATGTTCGATCACCTCGGTCGAGATAATCACATCCCAAGGCCCATCGCCCAGCGTGTCCTCGGTGAAATAGCCCTGGCGGATGTCCAGCCCCAGCTCCCGCGCACCAATTTTGGCCAGCGGCGAAGGGTCATACCCCACGCCCTGCCAACCCTTGGCATTCACGCAGAAATCCAGCCCAAACCCATAGGCCCCGCCAATCTCCAGCGCCTTCGCCCCCGAGGGCTTGGCAATCCGCGTCAACGGGTCCGAAATCGGCCATATCCCGGCACCCATTTGCGCGTAGTAGGCGGGCCAGCCGATCTCAACCAGCTCATCGCCTTCATAATCCACCGTGCCCAGCACGCTGGTGAACCGCACGGCGCAAAGCGGGCACAGCCGCACCCGGTAATGGCCTGCCGTGCCCAGCAGGTCATAATCAACGTCGATCAGCTCCGCCATGCGGCCCTGATGCCCGCAATTCGGGCAAGTGGCCTCGGCCGACGCACCCGTCAGCCACTCAGCCTCGCATTGACTCGTAAGGCGGAGCTTTGCACCGGGCCGGTTCATCAGACAAACAACTCCGGCACGCGCTGCTTCAGCGCCTCGTTCAATTCAGCCCGCCGCTCCCACAGCGCACGATACCAATCCACCCGCGCTGCCACCTGGTAAGCCAGCATCCGGTTCTGGGCCACATAACCCCGCGCCGCATCGGCCATGCGCCGCGTGGCCTCAGGGTAGGCCAGCAGCCGCAGCAATGCCGCGCGCAATTCCGCCGGGCCATTGAACAGCACCCCGGTTTTGCCATCCTGAATGGCGCTGCCATAAACCACATGGCTTGCCAGCGCGCACACGCGCGCGGCCCCGGCCTCGATAAATTTCAAATCAGATTTGGCGCGGTTAAACGCGTTGTCCTCCAGCGGCATGAAGCTGATATCAGCCCCGCCCAGCTCACGCATATAGCTCGCATAATCCACCATCGCGGGCTCAAAGCTTTTATGCGGCGTTTCCAGCGCATTGAAAAACGCCTCGTCGAACACCACCCGAAAACGCAGGCGGTCGCCCACGGCGCGGGAGACCTCGTTCAACACCGGCATCAACGGCGCCCAGTCCTTCTGCCGGTTCAGCGCACCGAAAAACAGTGTGAGATGCTCCATGCTTTGAAAATTGCGCACCGGCGGCAGCTCGAACACACCATTGGGAAACACCGCCACTTCCGCATTATCCGCCAGCAGCGCCTCAGCCAGAGCCGGCGTGCTGGTCTGTACCGCGTGCACACCCCGGAAGGTGAGCAGATCGTCCAGATTCACCCCGCGCTCTTCCATGAACATCGGGTGATCGTCGAACTCACTGACAACAACATAATCTTGTTCCAGCAACGCCCGTATCCGGGCAACACCGTTTTCGCCCAGCAATAATGGCCGGTGCAGAACCGCAACGCGCGGGGCATCGCCAAATTGCGGCTTCAACGCCGCCTCAGCAGCAAGGTTGGTATAAATTGAGCTTTCCGTGCGCAAGGCGCGCAAGGGCTCCAGCACCCGCACATCAGAAACCCCGCCTTGTGGTGCCAGCATCGTCGCCGCCAGCTCCATGCGTTGGACGTCTGTTTTGCGCGCCCGCCAGATCACCTGCAACGGGATGGACCGATTAAGGTATTCCTGCGGGTCCACTCCCAGCGCCTGCAAGGCGGGGGTGAGCAATGCCGTAAATTGTTCCGCTTTATCCGTAGCGATCGGGCGGGGGGCGGCATCTGCCAGCACAAGCCCAGCTTCCGTCAACGCGCGCGCCATGGTGCGCGGGGTGAACCAGCGCAGATGCGTGCGGTCGAGCAACCCCTGGTCTTCATAATCGAAACTGCCGGTCAGCAGCTTGGCCGCAAAGCTCCAATGCTCGACATTGGGCATGCACACCAGCACCGTGCCTTGGGGGGAGAGATATTTCGCGTGCTCCTTCAGCACCGCCCATGGGTCGGTGAGATGCTCCAACACATCACCGTAAACGATGCAGTCAATCCCGTCGGGAACCTCGAAGGGCATCGGGGTTTTTTCCACATCGCCCACGAACACTTCCGAAAGCCGCTGGCGCGCATGGGCGGCGGCGGCTTCGTCCATCTCTATGCCCAGCACCCGGCAGGCGGGGTTACGCCGCAAGTAATCAGCCCCCAGCGCCCCCTGCGCACACCCCACATCCAAGATGGTTTTGGCGGCGAGCGGAATTTTATCAAGCAACTCAGGGTTGGCGAAATCTGGATACTGCGTATGAACGGCGTTCAAAATTTCGGTCCTCGCGGGATGGTGTCAAGACGAACAGCCAGGATCACGGCGTGGGCCGCCCAATTCCTGCATAGCTAAAACCGGCTGCGCGCAGCGGTGCCGGCTCGAAAACATTGCGCAAATCCACCACCACCCTGCCGCGCATCAGCTCCTGCAGCCGCGCCGGTGCCAAGGCCCGAAACTCGTTCCATTCGGTCATGAGTACAAGCGCGTCCGCCCCGGTCAAGGCATCAACGGTGCTCTCTTTCAACACCACGCTCTCGGGCAACAAGGGCTTCGCGGCCTGCATCGCCTGCGGGTCAAATGCCCGCACCTGCGCGCCGCGCGCAACCAGACCATGGATGAGCGGCAAAGCGGGGGATTCGCGCATGTCGTCGGTCTCGGGCTTGAAGGCCAAGCCCAGCACCGCCACCACCTTGCCATGCATATTCCCGCCGCACGCCGCCGCCACCCGCGCCGCCAGCCCTTCCTTGCGGGCATCGTTCACCGCCACCACGGATTGGATCAGCCGGGAGGGCGCCTCAGCTTCCTCGGCAATCCGCATCAGCGCCAACGTGTCCTTCGGGAAGCACGAGCCGCCAAAACCAGGCCCCGCATGCAAGAATTTCCGGCCAATCCGCCCATCCAGCCCGATGCCGCGGGCCACGTCGTTCACATCCGCCCCCACCTTCTCGCATAAATCCGCCATCTCGTTGATGAAGGTGATCTTCATCGCGAGAAAACCATTGGCGGCGTATTTGATCAGCTCCGCCGTCTCTAACCCTGTGAACACAATCGGGGTTTCAATCAGGTAAAGCGGACGGTAAAGGCGGCGCAAAACCTCACGGGCATGCTCGCTCTCCGTCCCCACCACCACGCGGTCTGGCCGCATGAAATCAGGGATGGCGCTGCCCTCACGCAGAAATTCCGGGTTGGAGGCCACCTCCACCGCCAGATCTGGCCGCAACTTCCGCGCCATTTCCAGAATTTTGCGCCCCGTGCCCACCGGCACGGTCGATTTCGTCACGATTACCGCAGGGTGGTCCAGCGCCTGCAAAACCTGCTCCACCGCCGCGAACACATAAGTGAGGTCGGCATGGCCATCGCCACGGCGGGTGGGCGTGCCCACCGCGATAAAAATCGCCTCGGCTTGCGCGATGCCTTCTTCCAGCGTCGCCGGAAAACTTAACCGCCCGGCGGCGGCATTATCCGTCACCAGCTTGTCGAGCCCTGGCTCGTAAATCGGAATTTCGCCGCCGAGCAGGGTCTCCCGCTTTACCGGATCAGCCTCAACCACCGCCACCGATACGCCAAACTCCGCGAAACAAGCGCCAGAGACGAGCCCGACATAGCCACCGCCGATAATCGCGATCCTCACCTCAGACACTCCGCTCCGCTTGTAACCGTGCCTTGCTTCTGACCCGCGCGCGAAGCCAGGGCAAGCCCCACCCAGCCCAATTCCCCCGCATCTTCTATTTTCCGCGTGTTTCCGCCATGGTTCGGCTGCATGAGTCTTTCCAGCGTTTCCGTTTTGTCATTGCCCCGCCATCTGGCCCTTATGGTTGGGCTCGCCATTTTTTCCGGCATCATTGTCCGCGTCATGATCACGCTTGGCGTGCCGGACAGGCCAGACGCCCGTAAGGCCCATACCCAAACCACGCCCAAATCTGGCGGGGTGGGCATTGTTTGCGCGTTTCTGCTGGGGGTGCTGTTGCTTTACCGCTACGGCCAAGTCTCCCGCATTGCGGAGCCTTATTTCATCGGCGTCATCGCCGCCTCGCTGCTCATTGCCCTGGTTTCCATGCTGGACGATCTGCTGGACATGTCCTTCGCGGTGAAGCTTGGCACACAGCTCATCGCGGCGCTGGCCGTCATCGCCTCCGGCCTGTGGGTGCATAACGTGGCGCTGCCGTTTTTAGGCTACTTCAATCTCGGCTGGGCCGGCATGCCGCTCACTGTTTTTTTCCTGCTTTTTGTTACCAATGCGATGAATTTCATCGATGGCTTAAACGGCCTGGCCGCCGGGGTAACGCTCATCGCCTGCCTGTTCCTGGCCGGCATTGCCGGGGTGCTGGGTGGGTTTTTCATCTACACCGCCTCGCTGTTGCTGGCTGGCGGGGTGCTGGGCTTCCTGCCTTACAACTTCCCCAAAGGCCGGATTTTCATGGGCGATGTCGGCAGCCAGTTCTGCGGGTTTATGTTGGCTCTCTTTGGCGTCGCCGCCGCGCGGTTCGAGCAGGTGCAGATGTCCTTCCTGCTGGTGCCGTTCCTGCTCTCCGGCGTTTTATACGACGTCACGTTCACCTTGTTCCGGCGTTTTCTCGCGGGCGAGAATATCGCGCGTGCGCATAACGGGCATCTCTACCAGGTGGTGCGCCGCGCCGGGATGAACGCGAATCTGGTGACGATCATCCACTGGCTGTTCGCGGTGCTGGGCGGGCTCACCGCCATCGCGTTCATCAGCACGCCCTCGGTCCCGCGCCTCTGGATCGGGCTGGTGCCGCTGGCGGTGCAGATCGTCTGGACGCTTTATGTCAGCGCCCGGGCCAAAACAGCAGGCATCGGGCGCTGGTCCAGCTAAAAACCGCTCTAACAGGCTGCTGCAAAACTCTTGCTCTAGAGTCGGATGATTTTAGATCGAATCACGTAAGTGATCCGCGTGCTGAGCCACCGGCACCTTTCATCGGCGAACTTCACGCTTGCAAGGTGGCCCCCCATATCGCCATCAATGGCCGGACAATCCGCCACCCCGGCCACCCGATCAGCCAGCGCTGCCGAAAACCCGGGGCTTTTTTACTATGCCTCTTCTTTTTCGGGTGGTTAATACCTAGTTCTCCCAGGCTCTTATCATTGATATTGCGGGCGGCCTTGCTGCAAACCAAGGTGCCGGCAAGTTAGGACAAGGAGACTAACGTGATCTGGCTGTATCATAAGCTTCTGGATCGCTGCCTGGCCAAACTGGTGCGCCGTGGTTCCTTGCTGGTTGTCTGGCCGGATGGCTCGCGCAGCGAATATGGAAAAACTGATGGGTTCCGGGCGGGTATCCACCTTAAAACCAACGCGGCGGTAAAGCGGATATCCCTCAACCCCGGCCTTGCTCTGGGCGAGGCCTATATGAATGAAACGCTCATCCCCCTTAATGGGTCCATCCATGATGTGCTGAGCGTGTTGATGGATAATCAGAACGACATCACCCTGCCCATTATTACCCTGGCGCAAAAAACCGGCCGGCTGCTGCGGCCCATTCTGCAAGCCAATAATGCCATCCGCGCCAAGCGTAACGTGGCGCATCATTACGACCTCAACGGGCGGCTTTATTCACTGTTTCTGGACCGCGACCGGCAATATAGCTGCGCCTATTTTACCTCGGATGACGTCACGCTGGAAGAGGCTCAGCTTGCCAAGAAACGCCATATCGCCGCCAAGCTGAAGCTCGACCGACCGGATCTGGAAGTGCTGGATATCGGCTGCGGCTGGGGCGGCATGGCGCTCACGCTGGCCCGGGAATTCGGCGCGCGAGTCACCGGCATCACGCTGTCGGAGGAGCAGCTTGCCGCCGCCCGCGCCCGCGCCGTACAGGAAGGGCTGGCGGAGCGGGTAAGCTTTGAGCTGATGGATTACCGGGCGATGAACCGGCAGTTCGACCGGATCGTCTCTGTCGGCATGTTCGAGCATGTGGGCGTGCCGAATTACGGAACTTTCTTCAAAACCGTGAAGTCCTGCCTGAAGCCAGACGGTGTGGCGCTTATCCATTCCATCGGCCGGTTTGAGGGGCCGGGCGCCACCAACCCGTGGATCGCCAAATACATCTTCCCCGGCGGTTATTCCCCTGCTTTGTCTGAGGTGTTGGCGCCGGTGGAAGAATCCGGGCTGCGCACCACGGATATTGAAATTCTGCGCCTGCATTACGCCAAAACCATCGCGCATTGGCGCAGGCGCTTCGCCGCCAACCGTGATGCCATCGCCAGCCTTTACGATGAACGCTTCTGCCGGATGTTTGAATTCTACCTCTCCGGCTCGGAGCTTGCGTTCCGCATTTCGGATCATATGAATTTCCAGATTCAGCTTGTGCGCAAGCAGGAGGCGCTGCCCCTCACCCGCGATTATATTTTCGAAACCGAACGCGGTGCCACGCAGTTTGCCTCCGCGGGGGATTGATGGCTAACAACGCTGCATGAAACTTCCGTTCTTCCGGCCAAAAATTCCCGTTATACAGTTGCGCGGCATCATTGCCGCGCGGCAGGGTATGTTGAATCTGGCGGGTTGTGCGCCGATGCTGGAGCGCGGTTTTGCGCTGGCGAAAAAAACCGGCAAGCTGGTGCTGGCCATTGAAAGCCCCGGCGGTTCAGCCACCCAGTCCGATCTCATCGGCCAGTTCATCCGCCGTGAGGCCGAGGCGCATAAAATCGAGGTCACGGCTGTCATTGGTGATCTCGGGGCCTCGGGTGGTTATTGGCTGGCCTGTGCCGCGGATAATATTTACGCGAGCCGTCTTTCCATTGTCGGCTCCATCGGCGTGGTCACTGAGGGCTTCGGCCTGCAAGACTTCATCGCCCGCTTTGGCATAGAGCGCCGCACCCTTACGGCAGGGGAGAATAAGCGCCGGAACGACATGTTTGCTGCCCGCAAGCCGGAAGATGAAGCCTTCACCCAAGGGCTGCTGGATGAGATTCACGTCATGTTCAAGGATTGGGTGCGCACCCGGCGCGGTGCCCGGCTCACCACCGATGAAACCAAAGTTTTCGATGGCGGCTATATGCTGGGCGAACGGGCGAAAACCCTCGGGTTGATTGATGGCTTCGGCGATGTGGACAAGATCGTGAAGGAGCTGGGTGGCAAAAAGGCAAAGGCCATCTGGCTCAAGCCACGCCCGCCGCGCGGGTTGATGCGCCTGATCTTCCGCAGCGCCGCTGAAGCGGTGCTGGATGTGGCGGAGGAACGCGCCGCCATCACATTGCGATAGGCATATCCGGGGTAAAACCAATTTCGGCCCGGCGGCCTTAGAGCCGGATGATTTTAGATCGAATCACGGGAGAGATCCGACCTAAAATCTGAATCCGCCTCTAAAACAATGAGATAGAGTGCGCCACATCGCCAACCTATCCGCCAGGCCGTCGCGTCTAATCCACCCGGCGTTTGTATTTTGCCTTGGCCCGCTCCGCTGCCAGCCCCCCATGCAGGGCCGAGCCGCGGCCGGAAAGCGAGGGGTTGGTCATGAAATATTCATGCGCTGAGGCCGCGGGGTCGCCAGGCGTCACCCGCGTCCAGGCCCCATCCGGGCCTAGTGTGGAGCTTTGCGCGTCGTCGCGCAAATTCACCACCATAATCTGGTCGAGAATCTGCGCATGAACGGTGGGGGTATGAATGGGCACGAACGTCTCCACCCGGTAATCCATGTTCCGTTCCATCCAGTCCGCGCTGGAAATAAACACCTTGTTCTGGCGCGACGGCATGGGCTGGCCATCGGCGAACACGCAAATCCGCGCATGTTCCAGAAACCGCCCGACGATGGATTTCACCTTGATCGTTTCGGAAAGCCCCGCCACGCCGGGCCGCAGGCAGCAAATGCCGCGCACCACGATTTTGATAGGCACGCCCGCCTGGCTCGCCTCGTAGAGATGGTCGATCAGCTTGGCATCCACCAGCGAGTTCATTTTCAGCCAGATGCCGGAAGGCTTGTCCGCCTTGGCGTTGGCAATCTCGGTGTCGATCAGCGTGTTGATGGTCTTGCGGGTGGTCAGCGGCGAGAAGGCGAGCTGCTCCATCGTCTCCGGCCTGGCATAGCCGGTCATGTAGTTAAACAGCCGCGCGGCATCGCGGGTTAGCGCCGGATCGCAGGTAAAAAACGAAAGGTCAGTGTAAATCCGCGCCGTAATGGGGTGGTAATTGCCGGTGCCAAAATGCGCATAGGCGCGCAACGCCCCCGCCTCGCGCCGCACCACATAGGAAAGCTTGGCATGGGTTTTCAGACCCACAAAGCCGAACACCACCTGCACGCCGGCAGCCTCCAGCGCCCGGGAGAGGCGGATATTCGCCTCCTCATCAAACCGTGCCTTCAGCTCCACCATGGCGGTGACGGATTTACCCGCTTCCGCTGCCTCTATCAGCGCCCCCACAATGGGTGAATCGCGGCTGGTGCGGTAGAGCGTCTGCTTAATCGCCACCACATTGGGGTCAATCGCCGCCTGGCGCAAAAACTGCACCACCACATCGAAACTCTCGAACGGGTGATGCACCAGAATATCTTTGGCCCGGATGGCGGCGAAGCAATCCCCGGCAAAATCGCGGATGCGCTCGGGAAAGCGTGGCGTGTAAGGGCTGAACAGCAAATCCGGCCGGTCATCCACAATCAGCTGCTTCACATCCGCCAGCCCAACAATGCCGGATTCAACGTAAACTTCTTCTGCCGGCGCCTCCACGGCATCAATCACCAGCTCGCGCAGGCTGGCGGGCATGTCGGCCTGGATGGTGATCTGAATGGCCACCCCGCGCCTGCGCCGCTTCAGCGCGGTTTCGTAGGACCGGACGAGATCTTCCGCCTCTTCCTCAAACTCCACATCCGTATCGCGGATCAGCCGGAACAGCCCGGAACCGGCGACCGAGAAGCCAGGAAACAACCGGCTCAGGTTCATCGCCACCAGCTCTTCCAGCAGAATAAACCGGATCGGCCCTTCATGCCCCGGCAGGCGGATAAACCGTTCAATCTGGTTTGGCAGCGGAATCAGGGCGGACATCTGCCCCCGGTCATCGTCTCGCGCCAGGGAGAGCGCCAGCACCAGCCCCATATTCGGGATGAACGGAAAAGGGTGCGCCGGGTCCACCGCCAGTGGGGTAAGCACCGGAAAAATGCGCTCCATGAAGAAGGCATCCAGAAACGCGGCATCATCCGTGGTCAATTCAGCCGATGAAAGCAGCAGCAACCCCGCCCCGGCCAGCAACGTGCACACCTCGCTGAACGCGGTTTGCTGTGCGGTGATCAGCTCCCTGGCGCGGGCATTTATGGCGTGCAATTGCTGCGCGGGGGTCAGCCCATCCGCTGAATGTTCCAGCACCCCCGCGCGCGCCTGGCCAATCAGCCCGGCCACGCGCACTGAATAGAATTCATCAAGGTTAGAGGCGCTTATGGAGACAAAGCGCAACCGCTCCAGCAGCGGGTGGCGGGGGTTACGCGCCTCGCCCACCACGCGGAAATTGAAATCCAGCCAGGAAAGTTCCCGGTTGATAAACCGCGCCGGGTCATCAATGCCGATACGGCTGACATGCGGATTTTCAGCGGGGGAAAACTGGGTTTGTTCGTCCATGGCCGGACTATACCGATTTCTTTGTCATGACATGTGATGTTTAGGTAAAAAACCTATATCGCGTCCAGCATTTCCGCCAGCATCGCGGCGGCCATGGTACGGGTTATACGGGCGCCACCATCCATCGCCATCCGGTCCAGCCGGGCCACGGCCTCGCGGTAGAAGGCGGGCGCGCGGGGCAGATGCAACAGCAGCAAATTCCGCACATGAATCGGCAGATGAAGCTGGTGCGCGGCGGCAAAGCGGGTGAGCAGCGCCTCCAGTAGTTCATCTTCCGGGGCACGAATTTCCACGCTGGCGGAGGCCCGCAACCGGCTGCTGAGGTCCGCCAGCTTATAGCCCATGCGCGCGGGCGGCTGGCGGGCAGCCAGCAGCACGAAACACCCCTCCTCGGCGGCGGCGTTCAGCAAATGCAGAAGGGCCTCCGGTTGGGCGGCAAGTTCGGCATCATCCACCGCCACCGGGCCATCAGGGCGGATAAACCCGCGTAAGCCCGGCCCGTTCAAAATCTGCGCCTGGTGCTCCCGCGCCCAGATATGCAGCAGATGGGTCTTGCCGCAGCCAGCCTCGCCCCAGAGCACCAACCGGCCGTTGCTCCAGGCGTCTGGCCGGGCCAGCCAGTCCCGTGCGGCGGCGTTGGAAGGGGCCGGGCAGAAATCCTCCGCCGTGTAAGGCTGTGCCAGCTCCGTAAAAGGCAGAGCAAGCTGCCTCATTGTGGTGGCGCGTCGAGGTAAAGCGGGGATTGCAGATAACGCCGCAGCCAGAACCGGGCGATAACCCCCAGTGTCGCGGTCACCGGTACGGCCAGCATGATGCCGAGAAACCCGAACGCCGCCCCGCCCGCGAACAGCGCGAAGATAACCCACACCGCCGAAAGCCCCACGCGGTCGCCCAAAAAGCGGGGCTGAATTACGTAATCGTTCAACCCCTGGCCGACTGCGAACACCGTCAACACCGAGATCACCCCATGCCAGCCTGCATTCTGGCTGAGCGCGAGCAGAATGGCCGTGATGCCGCCCAGCACCGTGCCAACATAGGGAATGAACGAGAGCACCCCGGCGGCCAGCCCCACGATCAAGCCCAGATCCAACCCGATAATGGTAAGACCGATGGCATAAATCGCCGCCAGCGCCAGGCAGCAGATGGCCTGGCCGCGAATCCAGGCGGAAAGAATACGGTTAATCTCCACCACTTGGGCGCGGATCAGCCCTTCATAAGGACGGGGCAGCCAGCCATCCACATGGCGGATGATGGTGGGCCAGTCCCGCAGAAAATAAAATGTGACGATGGGGGTGACAATCAGCAGCGTCAGCACGTTCACCACCGCAAAGCCGCTGCCGATGATGTTGGTGGCTGTCTTGCCCGCATAGGCAACCAGAGAGCTCGCCTGGTTGGAGGCAAGGTCCTGCAATTTAAGCCTGAGTGAATAGGGCAGCCGGTGCTGCACATTGCGCATCAGCTTGGCGAAATCCGTCTGCACCGTCTGGATATAGGTCGGCAAATTGGAGATGAAAGCCGAAGCCTGCGCCACAATCACCGGATAGAGCAGCAGCACGAACAGAATGACGATGGTGCCGAAGGCCAGCACCACCAGCAACGTGCCCAAAACCCGCCTTATTCCCAGCCGTTCCAGCCGGGCTACCACCGGGTCCAGAAAATAAGCCAACCCGGCTGCCACCACGAACGGCATCATGATGGCGGAAAACAGCCGCAGGCAGAGCCACAGCACCACCAGAACCGCCACAACCAGCGCCAGGCGCTGCCATTGCACGCGCATATACCGCCGCGTATCGGTGTTTTCGCTCATTTAGCCACCCAGGAAGATTGCGCGGCCCCGCCGCCTGTGTTGAAAGGCGGCGGGATTTCGCCGGAATTTTTAAGCAGCGCCATAGGGCTGGCTTAGCGCATCGGAGGCTGACATGACTAGCGTGACATACCGGGATGCCGGAGTGGATATTGAAGCAGGCGATGCCTTGGTGGATGCCATCAAGCCGCTGGCCAAGGCCACCAACCGCGCGGGCGTTATGGGCGGGCTGGGCGGCTTTGGCGCGTTGTTCGATTTAAAGGCGGCGGGCTATACCGACCCCATTCTGGTTTCCACCACAGATGGCGTCGGCACCAAGCTGAAAATCGCCATCGATACCGGCATTCACGATTATGTCGGCATCGATCTGGTGGCGATGTGCGTGAACGACCTGGTGGTGCAGGGTGCGGCGCCGCTTTTCTTCCTGGATTATTTCGCCACCGGTGCCTTGGATGTGGCCTCCGCCAAGCGCATCATCGCCGGCATTGCCGAAGGCTGCAAACAGGCCGGCTGCGCCCTGGTGGGCGGCGAAACAGCGGAAATGCCCGGCATGTATGCCCATGGCGATTACGATCTCGCCGGATTCTCAGTGGGGGCGGCGGAGCGCAACGCCCTGTTGCCCGCCAATGTGCGGCCCGGCGACGCGATTTTGGCGCTGCCCTCCTCGGGCGTGCATTCCAACGGGTTCTCGCTGGTCCGGCGCATCATGGCCGATGCCGGGCTGGGCTGGGAGTCAGAAATTCTGGGCCAGCGCGCCGCCGATGTGCTGACGACCCCCACGCGCATCTACGTAAAGCCGATGCTCGAAATTCATAAGAAAAACTTATTGAAAGCCGCTGCACACATAACCGGCGGTGGTTTACCCGGCAACCTGCCCCGCGCCTTGCCGGAAAATTGTGGCGCCAAACTCCATGGCCCCTGGGCGATGCCGGAAATTTTTTCCTTCCTCGCCCGCACCGCCAAGGTGGCTCCAGAGGAGATGCTGCGCGTGTTCAATTGCGGCGTGGGCATGACGCTAATTGTAAGCGATGCGGATGCCGCCATGGCCATGCTCCGCGCGGCGGGGGAGCAGCCCTTCCTGCTTGGCGAAGTGACCAGCACGCCGGGCATTGTCATCGAAGGCCAGGACAAGCTCTTCGCCTGATGAAGCCGCGCGTCGCGATTCTCATCTCCGGCCGCGGCTCCAACATGGTGGCGCTGGTGAAAGCGGCGCAAGCGCCAGGCTTTCCGGCGGAGATTGTGCTGGTGCTCTCCAACAAGGCCGAGGCACCGGGGCTGGAGATTGCGCGCGGGCTGGGCATTGAAGCCATTGCCGTGACCTCCAAGCCCTTCGGCAAAGACCGCGAAGCGCATGAACGCGCCATCGACGCGGAGCTGCGGGCGCGGGGGGTGCAGATTATCTGCCTGGCGGGTTATATGCGCCTGCTTACCCCTTGGCTGGTGGGGCAGTGGGCCGGGCGGATGCTGAACATTCACCCCAGCCTGCTGCCGAAATTCCCGGGGCTGGATACGCATGAGCGGGCCATCGCCGCGGGCGAGGCAGAGCATGGCTGCACCGTGCATCTGGTAACGGAAGGCATGGATGAAGGCCCCATTCTGGGCCAGGCCCGGGTGAAGGTGTTGCCTGGCGACACGGAAGAGGCCCTGGCCGCCAGAGTGCTGGAACAGGAGCACAGGCTCTACCCGGCGGTACTGGCCGAACAGGCCAGCAAAATCAGCTTGCCAGCAGGCTAAACCCGCCCTTAAATTCGCGGCATAAACGGGGAAAGACCAAATGTCGGCACAGCCTGAGCACAGCGCACAGATTACGGGCGAGGATATCGATTTCGACTCACCCGCCCAAAAGGGCTGGAGCTTTTTTACCAAATTCCTGTTCTGGAACATCGTGGCCGCGGCGGGGGCGCTGCTTTTTATTGGCGCCCTCACCGTCTGGCGCTAACGACAAGCCCGAGCGGGCTGGATTTCTGCCAGCCCCTATGCCATACGCGGCAGCGGCCACCCTGCGCCACGCCGTCCTAGCTCAGTTGGTAGAGCAACTGATTCGTAATCAGTAGGTCGCCGGTTCGATTCCGGCGGACGGCACCAGACATTTTCTGAAATCGGCACTCTGTAAAACCAATTTGGGCTACGGGTGGGGGCGCGAATAAATGCGAAAGCAATCATTCCTATAAATATGCGCTCTACGCTTCGGAGGCGTCTGCATATTTTAAACCATATTCGTAAGAAAAATTAAGCAATTAGACTTTTATTTACAATTAGAGTGCGAAGGTCATGAGCTTCCATTCGACAATGACGAGTAAGGGTAGGAAAAATGTTCGGAAAGCCCAAGCGGGATAATAAACTGGTCGCGCGGCTTGAAGAGGCGGCTTTGATACTAGAGGCGCTCAACCGATCACAGATTGGGATATCATATTCCCCAGACGGCTATGTCGTAGAGGTGAACGCCAATTTCCTGTCCGTATTCGGCTATACCCAGGCTGAGGTGATTGGCAAACATCATCGCATTTTTGTTGCGCCTGATTATGCGGGATCGCAGGAATATCGTGATTTCTGGCAAAAACTGAACGCGGGGAAGGCAGTTTCCGGGCGGTTTAAATGCGTTCATAAAGATGGAGGCGTTATCTGGGTGCGAGCTGCCTATGATCCTGTGCTCGACCGCACGGGGCGCGTGATGAAGGTGGTCGAATTTGCCCAAAATATAACGTCAAATATCGAAGCTGAGGAAACCCAGGCGCGGGAGAAGCAGAAAGCCGATCAAGAATTAATTCATGTGACCACGGCGCTTGCCGCGCATTTGGAGCGGCTTGCGATGGGCGATTTGACCTCGGATATGAACGAGGAGGTCGCAGATGGTTATAAGCAGTTGAAGGACAATTATAACCGCGCACGCGAGACGCTGCGCATGTCCTTGTTGGCGGTATCTGATGCGAGCGATATTATCCGCCGCGGCTCTGGTGAAATTTCGTCAGCGTCTGATGCGCTGTCGCGTCGTACAGAACAGCAAGCGGCCTCCCTGGAAGAGACGGCTGCGGCGCTTGATCAAATCAGCGCGACTTTGAAACGCAGCTCGGAGGGGACGCAAGTTGTTGCGGCTTCCATGAACACGGCCAAGGAAGAGGCTGTCAAATCGGGGCAAACGATTCTGAATGCTGTGAATGCCATGACAAAGATCGCGTCATCTTCCACGCATATTGCGCAGATTGTAGGTGTTATCGACGAGATCGCCTTGCAGACGAATCTTCTCGCCTTGAATGCTGGTGTCGAGGCGGCGCGGGCCGGTGATGCGGGGCGGGGATTTGCCGTCGTCGCTTCCGAGGTGCGGGCGCTGGCGCTGCGTTGCTCAGGGGCAGCAAAAGAAATTAAAGATCTGATTACAGCGAGTTCCCGCGATGTTGATGCTGGCCAAAAGCTGGTCAACGCGGCGGGGAGTGCGCTTACAGGTATCGTTACGGTGATCACCGATCTCGACCAGTTAATAGCTGATATCGCACTCTCGGCGAAAGAGCAGGCGACAGGGCTCTCCGAGGTAAATACGGCTGTGAATCAGATGGACCAAGTTACCCAGCAAAATGCGGCCATGGTTGAAGAGACGAATGCTGCCGCGTCTAATCTTCAAAGAGAGGCAGAGACGATGGACAATCTCGTTCATCGATTTGAATTGGGGGGCAACAAGCGCGATAACGCGCCAGCAAGCGCGGTCAGTATTCACAGCCCCCCCGCCGCCCGCAAACCCGTAAAACTGAAGCCGCGCCAGGAAGAAAAAGTAGCGTCGGCGAAGGTCACCGTCTCTGCGGGGGCAGACGATTGGGATGAATTCTGATAAATAGGCGGATGAGGTAGAGCCCGATCGCTTGAGGTTGACGCACCAAAGCGCGGCGGCTGAAGGCAAACCGTGCAGACTTTCACCAAATAGCCGCCGTCAAAATCAGCGCGGCTCAGTTCGGGATTTGGTGTTGTTTGCAAGGTGGGCAAGAGTGAGCTCGTCGCGATCTATCACGCGGGCAAAGGCTGCGGCCCCTACGGGGGCTGACAGGGTGGTTGGTGTATTTTTTGGAACTGTTTTGGACAACTCCCCCCCGCCCAGCAACAGCTCCAGGTGTCGCACGCATAATTCGATTTTTTCATCCGCCAGCGTATAAAATATCTGCGTTCCCTGCCGGCGCGTGCGTACAAAGTTTTTGCGCCGCAATTCGGCCAGTTGCTGGCTGAGCATCGGCTGGCCTATGCCGGTGGCGGCATCAATGTCGCTCACAATCCGCTCGCCTTCCAGCAGGCAGGAGAGGATCATCAGGCGGTGCGGCTGGGCGTAAACCTTTAAGGTTTCCACCGCTGCTTCCGCCAGCGCGCGGTTATGCCACAGCCCCACTACAGCGCGCCTGCGGAACGGCAAAACCAATCGGCGCCATCAGTCAATTCCCCGGCATTATTTGGCGGTGGTGCCAGCAGCAGAGCACCTGGCTGCCAGCCTTCCGGCGCCAATTCGCCCGTTGTTTCAGCCGCGCGAAGAGCCGCCACCAGGCGCAGCAGCTCCTCAACCGAGCGGCCGACATTATGCGGATACCAGCTTATGGCGCGCACCACGCCTTGCGGGTCGATCACGTAACTCCCCCGCACTGTGGTGCTGTCGGGCGAGGTTTCATCGATCATGCCGTAGGCCCGGGCGATGGCCATGCTCGGGTCTTCCACCACCGGAAAGGGAATGGTGACCCCATGCGCCTCGTGGATGGCGCGGAGCCACGCCAGATGGGCGTAGAGGCTATCAACCGAAAGCGCCAGCAGCGCGCAATCCAACGCCGCGAAGCGTTCCGCCGCGCGGGCGAAGGCCATGAACTCCGTGGTGCAAACAGGGGTAAAATCCGCAGGGTGCGAGAAGAACAGCAGCCAGCGCCGTTGAAAACCGGAGAGCTTCACCTCCCCTTGTGTTGTGCGGGCCTGAAAATCCGGCGCGACATCGCCGATCCGTAAAGGACGTGACAATCCAAAAGACTGGGGAATCGGCGTATCCATCATATCTCCTTTGGGCCAGCTTCAGTCAGTGCGCTCTTGCCGTAAGAGGTATTGTTAATTACATATATAACGTAAGTTATAAATTTAGATAAATGTCATGCCCAATGATATTTTACAGCAGGCACAATCGCAGCTCTTGGCCGCAGCTTCATCGCCGGTGCCGGTTAAGGCGTTCTTCGATCAGGCCACCTTCACGGTCAGCTATGTCGTGCACGACCCCGCAACCCACCGGGCGGCGATTATCGATAGCGTGTTGGATTACGACGCCGCTTCCGGGCGGACAGGCGTTACATCTGCCGATGCAATTCTGGCTTATGTTCAGACGGAAAACCTGACCGTCGACTGGTTGCTGGAAACCCATGCCCATGCCGACCATCTTTCAGCGGCACCCTACCTGCAAGGCAAGTTGGGCGGGCAGCTCGCCATCGGGGCAGAAATCGTCACGGTGCAAACCATCTTCGGCAAGCTGTTCAACGCCGGTACGGCGTTCGCCCGCGATGGCTCGGATTTCGACCGGCTGTTTAACGATGGCGATAGATTCCAGATCGGCACATTGCCCGCCATGGTGCTGCACGTGCCGGGCCACACCCCCGCAGACATGGCTTACATCATCGGCGATGCCGTGTTCACGGGGGACACATTGTTCATGCCCGATTACGGAACGGCGCGGGCGGATTTTCCCGGTGGCGATGCGCGCCAGCTTTATCGCTCCATCCGCCGCTTACTTTCTTTGCCTGCTGCAACCAGGCTTTTTCTCTGCCACGATTATAAAGCCCCAGGCCGTGACGAATATTTATGGGAAACCACCATTCAGGCGGAGCGGCAGCGCAACGTGCATGTGCATGACGGTGTTTCAGAGGATGCGTTCGTGGCCATGCGCACGGCGCGGGATGCGACTTTGGGAATGCCGCGGCTGATATTGCCCTCTGTGCAGGTGAACATGCGTGGCGGGCGCCTGCCACCGCCCGAGAGCAACGGCATCCGTTATCTCAAAATCCCGCTGGATAGCATGTGATGCCGCCAGCCTGGATATTCGGCCTGATCGGCTCTGCCGCACCGCTCCATTCTGGCGACAGTGATTTTCATGGTCAGCGGTATGGCTTTGCTCAAAATGATAACAAGAGGCTGCCATGGCATTGGATACCGCACAATATTTTCTGGGTGCCCTGAGCGGCGGCTTGGTTGGTTTCACACTTGGTCTCGTCGGCGGGGGCGGCTCTATTCTGGCCGTCCCGCTTATGGTGTATCTGGTCGGCGTATCAGATGCCCATATCGCCATCGGCACCAGCGCCCTGGCCGTGGCGGCCAACGCCCTCACCGGGCTGGCCAGCCATGCCCGGGCGCACACGGTGAAGTGGCGGTGCGGTGGAATTTACGCTGTCGCGGGCATTGCCGGGGCCTTTGTGGGGTCAACGCTCGGCAAGGCCGTAAATGGTCAGAAATTGCTGTTTCTGTTTGCCGTTTTAATGGTCGGCATCGGTATTGTCATGTTGCGCGGGAGGGGTGAGCAAGGCGTGGCAGGCGCGCAATGCACGCGCGAAAACGCCCCGAAAGTTGCCGGGTTCGGTTTGGCCACCGGCATTTTCTCAGGATTTTTTGGCATTGGCGGCGGGTTTCTCATCGTGCCAGGGCTGATCGCTTCCACGCGAATGCCCATCATCAATGCGGTCGGCACATCGCTGATGGCGGTGGCAGCGTTCGGCCTTACCACGGCGCTGAATTATGCAGCCTCAGGATTGATTGATTGGGGGCTGGCGCTGGTGTTTATCAGCGGTGGCGTTGCTGGTGGCGTCTTTGGGGTCGTGGCAGCACATAAGCTGGCGGGAAACAGGGGGCAGCTCACCACGATCTTCGCAAGCCTGGTTTTCGTGGTCGCAGCTTACATGATGTGGCGCAGCAGCACGGTGTTTGTACACGCATTGTAATGGCTGGTCTCTGGTGCAATCCATACAATCGCGGATCAATAGACCAACAAGCTGCTGAATCCATTTACGGCCGAAAGCAAAATCCGATCAGATGGCTTGCATCTGATCGGATAAAGTTACTCGCTAAAACAATAAGTCAGAGCATTTTTCGTGAACCAATGCGAACGAAAAATGCTCTTGATCAAGCGGCTGACGATCAGGCCGCTGGCTCTGCCTCTTCCTGGCCGAAGAGCGGGCCGAGTTCCGGCTGCTCATCTTCCTCGCGGGCAATGGCTTCGCCGCGGGCCTGTTTCTCAGCTTCTTCCTGAGACCGGGCGGCGTTCACCTTAACCTGGATATGCACTTCCGGGTGCAGCTCAACGCGCACGGTGGAGATGCCCAAGGTCTTGATCGGGTGAACCAGCAGCACCTGGGCGCGCTCAATGCCCAGGCCGGCGGCGGTCGCCGCCTCGGCGATGTCGCGGCTGGAGACGGAACCGTAGAGCGCACCAGCCTCAGAGGCCTGGCGGATCAGGGTCACGGTCAGCCCGTCCACACGCTCTGCCACGCGCTCGGCTTCCTCGCGGCGCTTCAGGTTCTGCGCCTCAAGCTGTACGCGTTCGCGCTCGAAACGCTCTTTGTTCACCTTGGTGGCGCGCACGGCTTTGGCCTGTGGCAGCAGGAAGTTACGGGCATAACCCGGCTTCACCTTCACCAGCTCACCCATCTGGCCCAGCTTTTCAACGCGCTGGAGCAGGATCAGTTCAATGTTTGCCATGGTCCTGCCTCCCTCAGCTCAGCACGTAGGGCAGCAGCGCCAGGAAGCGGGCGCGCTTGATGGCTTTCGCCAGCTCGCGCTGCTTCTTGCCGGACACGGCGGTGATGCGGGACGGGACAATCTTGCCACGCTCAGAAAGGAAGCGGGAAAGCAGGCGCACATCCTTATAATCGATCACCGGCGCACCAGCGCCAGAGAACGGGCAGGATTTCTTCCGGCGGAAGAAGGGGCGGCGTGCGCCCACGGCGGGGCGGCGCAGGCCGCCGGTCGGTTCTGTGGTTTCGGACATCAGATATCCTCCTCAACGCCATAATCATCACGGTCGGCGCGGAATTCGTCACGCGCACGGAACTCTTCGCGCTCATCAAAACCGCGCTTGCGGCCAGATTCGAAGCGACCGGGGGGCTTGGGGCCACGGAACGCGCGCTCGCGCTCATCGCCCTTGCGGGAGAGGATCACGGAGGGTTCCTCGCTGATCTCTTCAATGCGCACGGTCATGAAGCGGAGCACGTCTTCATGCAGGGTGAGCTGGCGCTCCATTTCCTGCACGGCAGCAGACGGTGCATCCAGACCCAGCAGGATGTAATGGCCCTTGCGGTTTTTCTTGATGCGATAGGCGAGCGGGCGCAGGCCCCAATATTCGCGCTTCTTAACAGCGCCGCCATCGGTTTCGATGGTGGTGGTGGCGGCGTCGGCCACAGCGTCCGCCTGCGCCTGGGTGATCTCGCTACGCGCGATCACCACGGTTTCATATAACGGCATATGTCCCCCCTTCGGCTAAATCAGCTCAGGCCCGGGTAAGGGCCGCCCGGGAATTCGGGGCGAGCATAGCCAGGCGCGATGCCACGCACCCGGCAGGGAAGGCGGGCGTAAAGCATGGCGGCGGGGGAAATTCAAGGGGGGCTTTTTAAAAACAGAGGGCTAATATGAGAGCCTCAGGGCCTTAAACTGGGCCGCCCGCAGCATCTTGGCGATGATCTTCGGTTAGAGCCGGATGATTTTAGATCGAATCATGAAAGTGATCCGCTCTAAAATCTGAATCCGCCTCTAAAACAATGAGATTGTCTGAATCAGACTTTACCCAAAGCCTGGCTCAGATCGTCGATTAAATCCTGCACATCCTCAAGCCCCACCGAAAGCCGGATGGTGCCATCGGTAATGCCTAGCTTCGCCCGCTCCTCCGCGCCGATTTTCATATGGGTCGTGGTGGCCGGGTGGGTGGCGAGAGATTTCGTATCGCCCAGATTGTTGGAAATCGTGATCACCCGAAACGCGTTCATCAGCCTGAACGCCTCTTCCTTGCCGCCCTTCAGTTCAAAGGTCACCAGCGTGCCGCCGCCGCTCATCTGGCGCATCGCCAGCTCCCGCTGGGGGAATGAGGCCAGCGTGGGGTAGAGGGCACGCTTGATCTTCGGTTGACCATCCAGGAATTGCGCGATCGCCTCCGCTGAGTCGCTCTGCGCTTTCACGCGCAGATGCAGCGTCTCCAGCCCCTTCAAAATCACCCAGGCGTTGAAAGCCGAAAGCGAGGGACCGGTATTGCGGAAGAAGGGTTGAAACACCTCCTCGATCCATTTTTTACTGGAAAGCACGGCACCGCCCAGCACGCGGCCCTGGCCGTCCATATGCTTGGTGGTGGAATACACTACCACATCGGCACCCAGTTCCAGCGGCTTTTGCAAAAGCGGGGTGGCGAACACATTATCCACCACCACAATCGCCCCGGCCGCATGGGCGAGCGCGGAAACCGCGCGTAAATCCACAATGTCCAGCATCGGGTTGGAAGGGCTTTCCAGCAGCACCAAAGCGGTGGGCTGGCTCAGCGCCGCCTTCCAGGCGTCCATATCCGCCCCATCCACAAACACGCTTTCGATGCCGTATTGCGGCAGCAGAGTGGAGATAATCCAGTGGCAGGAACCGAACAAAGCACGCGAGGCCACCACGCGGCTGCCCGCCTTCAACCCGCACATAATGGCGCTATGCACCGCCGCCATGCCGGTGGCCGTGGCGCGGCAAGCTTCCGCCCCTTCAATCTTTGCCAGCCGCGCTTCCAGCATGGAAACCGTGGGGTTGGCGAAACGGGAATACTGGAAATGTTCGATCTGGTTGGCGAACACGGCTTCCGCCATCTCAGCATTCTCATAGGTGAAGCCGGAGGTGAGGAACAACGCCTCACCATTCTCATCCAGATTGGTGCGGATGCGCCCGGCGTGAATGAGGTCGGTCGCGAGGCGGGTTTTCGGCGTTTCGGACATTGTTGTGTGGCCTATCTTTGCAAAAATCGCCGTCCGGCCACGGGAAACCAGGGGGCTTGCGCGCCCAAAGCCTCTTTAGCGCGTTTATTTTGCACCTTCCCTTCAAGAAAACCTTAAAGGGAAGCCTCGCCGCAATCCGGCCGGACAAATCACGAGGTAAAACGCACCTACGCCCGGTGGCTTGCGTGGTCAATCCTGCCGGACTATGTACGCCGCACGGTGCGGGTATGATGTAATGGTAGCCTGCTAGCTTCCCAAGCTCGATGCGCGGGTTCGATTCCCGCTACCCGCTCCAATTTCTCGTCCAGCAATGCCCGCCGCTGATTGAAAAACCCATGAAACTCCTGTATTTTTGAGCAGTTACTGATTGTCAGTGGCTGCCCTCATCTGCCAGCAACTGCCTAAGATGGGGGCCTACTTTGGGGGCCTCATAAAGCCCCGCATTAGTCGAGGCCCCCAAGATGGCGCTGACCGATCTGGCGATTCGAAATTCCAAACCAAAGGACAAACCCTATAAGCTGGCTGACGCCCAAGGGCTGTATCTCCTCATCAATCCAACGGGGAGCAAACTTTGGCGGGTCAAATACCGTATAAATGGTACCGAACGTAAATTAGCCATCGGGGCTTATCCCGCCATCACTCTCGCCGAAGCACGAACGGCCCGGGACGAGGCCCGTAAGCAGTTGGCCCACGCCATCGATCCTAACGTAGCAAAGCGGCAGGCCAAGATCGAAGCCACCATCCGCGCCGGCAACACGTTTTCTAGCGTAGCCGAGGATCTGATCGAGAAGAAGGGGCATGAGGGACGGGCTGTTGAGTTCCATTGAGAATTGACCCTCTGGAGCTGGAATTTTCACTGAGAACTGACCCATGTTTTGACCTCTCCCTGGCTTTGGTCGGGGGACCCAGGAGTGATCGACATGGCGTTATTGAGCGT
>JAKBCH010000042.1 GCA_021808055.1 Pseudomonadota bacterium
CCAGCAGCACCACGCCATGGTTCAGGCTCACCCCGGCCAGGGCTAGAAAGCCGATCAGCCCGATACCGTTCAGCCCCAGCCCGCTAACCGCCAAAGCCAGCCCACCGCCAGTCATCGCCAGCGGAATTTGCGCCAGCAACAAGAGCGGCACGCGCCGACCGGGGAAGCGCAGGAACAACACCCAGGCGAGTGCCGTAATCGCGGCGATGGCGGCAAGCCCTAGCCCCAGCGCGGCGTGTTCCAGCTCTTTATAAAGTCCGCCGAAAACAATCCGCTCGCCCGGCGGCAATTTCAGTCCGGCCATGGCGCTCCTCGCCTGGGCGATGGCGATATTGGGCGCGGTGGTGGGCGTGGCCAGAATTTCCAACGCCCGAGCACCGTCTATATGCATAAACTGATTAGGGCTGGTGGTAAGCGAGACATCCGCCATGGCCCCTAAATTCGTTGTGCCTATCGGCAGGGCCTTCAGCGCCTCCAGCGAGAGCAAACGCGAATCCGGCAGGCGCAGATAAAGCGGCAGCGGTGCCGCACCATCCGGCAGTTCGGCCACCACCTGGCCTGCCATCAAGGCCGAGACCTCATTGCTCAGCGCCGCAGGTGTCATCCCCGCCGCCGCCAGCGCGTCCAAGCGCGGGGTGATGCGAATTTGCGACTCAGGATAACCTTGGTCGTTGAACAGGTCGCTCAATCCCGGCACGCGGCCGAGTCGCTGGACGATCGCCTTGGCGGTGGCGGACATTTGACCAAGATCATCGCCGTATAAATCCAGCGCGAAGGGCTGCGGCAGGCCGTTCAGGCTTTCGCCCAAACGCTCGATGGTCGGCGTATCAACACCGGTTTGCAGCGAGGGGAATTGCGTTTCCGCCTGCACGCGGTTGGCGATTTCGTCCAGGCTGGCCCCGCCCACACCAGGTTTAAGAGAGATGGTGATCTCTCCGGCATAGGCAGGCTCGGTATAGGTGGAACCGGCAGCCGAACCGATGCGCGCCAGCACATGCTCAACTGCTGGGTCTTTCGCCAGCCGGGCGGAAAGGCGGCGCATCAGCGCATCCGTATCAGCAAGCGACGTACCAGGTGCCAGAGTGAAGGATTCCAGCAGCACGCCCTCATTCGGCAAGGGGAGCACATTCACCGAAACCAGGCTCATCGCCCCAAAGCTCGCCAGCAGCAGCGCCACGCAGGCCAGCACGGCGCGCTTAGGGTAGGCCAAAGCCAGGCGGAACAGGCGCCGGTTCCAGCCCATCAACCGCGTCAGCAACGCATTGGCCGCACGTGGCGGGCGCACCGCATGGCGCGGCAGCAGCCCCAGCCCAGGCGGGATAAGTGTCAGCGAAACCAATAGCGAGGCGCCGAGCGAGAAGATCATGCCCAGCGCGAAGGGCACACAGAACAGCCCCGCCAGCCCGCCGGTAAACAGCAACGGTACGAACACCAGCACGGTCGTTAGCGTGCCGATAATATCCGGTGCCATGATCTCCCTTAAGCCCCGCCAGATGCCGGGCCAGGTGTCATCGCCCGCTTCCCAGCGGTGGAAAATGCTTTCCAGCACGATGATGGAATCATCCGCCACCAACCCCAGCGCCACAATGATGGCCCCGAAGGTGAGCAGATTGAGGCTCTGCCCGGTAGCATACAGCCCCGCGATGCCCAGCAACAGCGAAGCCGGGAGCGACAAGGCCAGCAGCCAGGCACCACTGCCTAACCCCAACACCGCGAGCAGCCCGGCAATCGCCAATACACCACCAATGAGCAAATTGCGGCGCAGATCATCGCTCGTCGCCCCCACCAGATGTCCCTGGTCATAAATCCGCACCACGGACACGCCTTGCGGCAGCGCCACGGTTTTAATCGCCGCGTCCAACGCCTGTGTCACCGGTAAGGTAGAAGCGCCCTGCTGTTTGAAAACAACCAGTGCGATGGCGGGTTCACCATCCAGCAACTCGCGCTGATGCACAGGCTCTGTGCCGTGGACAATACGTGCCAGCGCCCCCAGTGGAATCGGCCCATCCGGGCCCATCACCGGCACTTGCGCCAGGGCCGCGGCATTGGGGGCATTGCCAAAGGTGATGAGGGAATCAGTATGGCCTAGGCTGAGCGAGCCGCCCGGCACCAGCATCGCCTGCCCGGCCAGCGCCTGCCGCAAAGCCTGTATTGAAACCCCGGCCTGCCGCATGGCGGTAAGGTTGGGCTGCACCCAAAGCGCCTCATCCCCCAGCCCGGCGCTGGTTACAAGCTGCACACCCGGCACCGCACGCATGGCCGGCACCAGTTGCATCGCCACCGCCCGCGCCACTTCCGCCTGCGAGGTGCCAGGGGCAAAACGCACGGCGTAATCCGCCACCTCATTGATGGCATTGCCCATGATTTCGGTGAAAGGCTGCACGCCAGGCGGCAGGCTGGTCTGGGCACGCTCGATGGCACCGTTCACCGCCTGCAAATCCGCAGCCGCGTTGGTGGTGGCGGCAAAGCGCAAATCGGTTTCCACCAGCCCGTCACTGATACTGCTGCGAACATTGGAGACCCCGGGTAGGCCGAGCAGCACGCCCTCCAGCGGGGTGGCCACCATCGCCTCCATATCCGTGGCGGTGGTGCCGGGCAGATGCACGGTCACACTCACCTCCGGGTAATTAAAGGCGGGCAGCACTTCCTCGGGGATGTTGAACAGGGCGAACAGACCATAACCGAGCAGCGCGGCATAGATCATCAGCCACAAAGCCGGGCGGGCAGCCAGGCGGAGCAAATTGTCTCGCATGGCTTAATTCGGCGGCTGATATTGGGTGGCAATGCCGCGGTGGTAGAGCAGCGCCGCATCTTGCACGATCACCTGATCCCCGGCGGCAAGGCCCGACAGAATGGGTGTTTGCGCGCCGTCAGTTTCACCCGGCACCACCTGCATTGCATGATCGCCCTTCGTGTCATGCAGCATCACCCACCAGCGCCCGGCATCCAGCACCAACGCTTCGCTGGGCACCATCAGCACCGCGCGGGGCGGCAGAGAAAGGCTGAGAGAGCCAGCTTCACCAGGCAGCAAACCCGTGCCTGAGAAAGCCAGCACCACCCCGCCATCGGCCTGAGTGCCCTGCACGCCCCGCAGCGTAACCGGCATCGCGGGCGCACCATCAGCGGGAACAAACCGCGCGGCCATGCCGGGGGAGAGCGTGGCTGTCTGCGGGCCATAAAGCACAGCTTTCACCCAGGCCCCGGCGGCAGGCTGCACCACCAATATGGCCTGGCCCGGTTGAAGGGACGCCCCGAGCCCGGCGGCAAGACTTTGCACCTGCCCGGCCACCGGGCTTTGCAGGCTGGAAGCCGCGCGTAATGCCGCAAGATCGGCCCGCGCGGCATTTGCTGCCGCTTCGGCCTGCGCCACCGCGGCTTTGGTGGAAAGCTGATCCGCGAACTTACCGCGTTCCGCCGCAAGGGCAGCATTGGCGGCGTTATTTGCCCCTTGCGCCCTGGCCAGGGCCGCCGCGATTTGTGGCCCGCCGAGCTGCCCTATGGTCTGGCCCGGCTGCACGCTTTCACCCGGCAAAACCGAGAGGCTGGTAAGCACGCCTGCTTGCAAAGCCATAACCGTAACGGGCGTGCCCGGCTGCACGGCAGCAAAGCCGGAAAGGATGGGCGCCTGTTGTGTGGCCTGAACCGTGACCCACCCGGCAGGAGCCTGCGCGGTAAGAACCAGCACCAGCCCGAGCGGCAACACATATTTTAACTGTCGAATCATCCTATCCTGATAATCGCACCCGCCGGGCAGAACAGCGCTATTTCAATGATAATTTTATCATTTTTATCCCCCGGCCTTGCCAAACCGGAAGGCCATGCGCCGCAGCACCCCGTCGCGCAAAACAAAGTGGTGCAGCAGCGCGACGGCAGCATGTGCGCCCGCCAAAACAATGATCGTCCAGGCGATGATGTCGTGGATCTGGTCCACGACATACCCTGTTGCCTTGGAGAATGTGCCAAAGGGGGAGGCGATGAGCAGACCAAAGAAGCTCAGCGGGTGATTATCGGTCCAACGCGTTGCCACGCCGAGGATAATCTCAGCCGCCAGCAGCCCATAAAGCGTTCGGTGCATCAGCCGCGCCAGCCGCGCCGATAATTCAGGGCCATGGTTGAAATGGGCGCGGTGGCCGGGCAGCCGCCAGATCATGCGCGTGGCGAACACCGCGGCCAGCACCAGCCCGAACGACATATGTCCCAGCACCATTAAACGATGTGCTGGCCGAGGGAAAAACCCCCATAATTCGGCGAGCCCAAATTGCAGAATGACAAGACCTGCCGTGAGCCAATGCAATGCGACCGTCATCTGGTCGTAGCGCAGGGCATCTTGTGCCACCGGAGGGTTTTCGGTCTTCATCGCAGGGCATCCTATCATTAAGCTACAACGCTAATTCATCAGCCATACCTGCGTCAGTAAGGCTTAAAAATGCTATTTCGATGGAAACTTTGTCATTTTCATGCCGCGATGGGCGGAAAACACAAGCTCACCCGAGCACCCTGCCCCGGCGCGCTCTCTATCGCCGTCCGGCCGCCATGAAGCTCCATAATCGAACGCACGATAGAGAGCCCCAGCCCTGAACCCTGGGCCGCCTGGTGGCCCCGCGCCGGGTCGGTCTGATAGAAACGGTCGAACAGCCGGGGTAAATGCTCGGGCGCAATGCCCGGCCCCTGGTCGGAAACCGCAATTTCCACACCGCTGGAGGCGCTGCCAGAGATGGCCAGCACGATCTCAGAACCCGGCGGCGCATGGCGCACCGCGTTAGCCAACACATTCGCCACCGCCTGACGCAGCAGCAGCGTATCCGCATAAAGCGCCGCAGACCCTTCAACATGGAGGCGCAGCCCCTTAGGCCAGGATTGCGCCGCATATTGCGCCACCACCCAGGCACAAATTTCACTGGCCTCGCAACGCTCCTGGCGCAGCGTGTGGCTGGGGTTTTCCACCCGCGCCAGAAACAGCAAATTCTCAATCAGCCCGGTCAGGCGCTGGCCATCCTCCAGCGCGGAGGCGATGGCGGCGCGGTATTCCGCCTCGCCGCGCGGGCGGGTAAGGCAGACTTCCAGGCTGCCTGTGAGGGTCGAAAGCGGCGTCCGCAGCTCATGTGCGATATCCGCCGAGAAACGGGAGAGGCGTTCGAAGCTGGAGTCGAGATTATCCAGCATCTGGTTGAACACCTGCACCAACCCGGTCAGTTCAGATGGCCAGGGCGGGTCCAGCGGAATACGGCGGGAAAGCTGCGCGGGGGTAATGCTCTGCGCCACCTTGGCAATGCGCGCCAACGGGGCCAACGCGTGGGCGGCGGCCAGCCGCCCGGCCCCCAGCAATAGCGGCACCATCAGCAGAAAAAACACCGCCAGAGCGCGGTGAAAATCCGTCAGCAGCGCGTTGTCGCGCGTAATATCCAGCCCAATTTGCAAAACCACATCCTGCTTGCCTTGCAAGGGCAGGCTGGTGAGCAGCCAGGAGGCATTGCCGGTTTGGTAGGGAATAAGCGACAAATTCTGCGGGCCATGCGTGGCCGGGAAAAGAGGTTCGGGCAGTAAAGCGCCCATGCCGGGGGTCTCGCCCGCTGGCGTTCCGGCCACCAGCACCCGCGCCTCATAGGCACGCAACCGGGCCCCATCGGTCTCTTGCAAAATTTCCTTGATCAGAGCGCCGGGCGTGCCATCGCCGTCGCTCAGATCATCCTGCAACTCCGCCGCCTTGGCCTGTAGAAACGCCCGATGCGCGGTGGTAAAATTCGCTTCCAGCTTCCAATTGGCCAGCAGCGCAAACAGCCCCACCGCCAGCAACGCCCCCAGCGTGTAAAGCAAGGCGAGACGCCCGCTGATGGAAGCCGGGCGGAACGATGGCCATTTCATAGATCCAGCACATAGCCGGTGCCGCGGATTGTGTGCAGCAGGGTGGTTGCAAATGGCGTGTCCAGCTTGGCGCGCAGGCGCCGCACCAGCGCATCCACCGCATTGGCCTGCTGGTCGTGAAACAGGCCCCAGATTGCCTCAGCAATGATGGTGCGCGAGAGCACCCGCCCCTGATTGCGCGCCAGCAACAGCAGAAGCGCGTATTCCTTGGCTGTTAGCTGTAAGCCTTGCCCGGCGCGGGCGATGCGGTGGCGTAATGTGTCTATTTCCAAATCCCCTACCGTTATCAGGCTTGAGCCGGATGCCGCCTTGGGCAGCCGGGCCAAGTTCCGCAACCGGGCCAGCAGCTCCGCGAAGGCGAAAGGTTTGATGAGATAATCATTTGCGCCAAGATCAAACCCGCGCACCCGGTCCTCAACATGGTCCCGCGCAGTCAGGATCAGCACAGGCGTCGTCCGCCCGGCGGCGCGCAGGCGTTTCAGCACCTCCCAGCCGTCCAATTCAGGCAACATCACGTCAAGAATGATGGCGTCAAACTCCCCCGCCAATGCCAGCGCCAACGCGTCCGCACCATTTCCCACCGCGTCCACGGCGTGGCCATCCTCACGCAACCCCTTGGTAAGGTAGTCTATTGTCTTGCGTTCATCTTCAGCCAGTAAAAGCTTCATTGTTTAATCTTCAGGAGGTGTCGCATGACCGTACATCCAGACGCCCGCAAGGAAAATGCGCGCCGGATTTTCCTGCCCAGCGGTCATGAAGCCGCCCGGCAACGCTTCCATATGGGGGGCTGGCGTTCTTTCTCGCCATATGCTTGGAATATCCCAGTCACAATAGGCTGTGAAACTATGGATTGTCCATGATCAGCGTTTTTGACCTGTTCAAGATTGGCATTGGCCCTTCATCCTCGCACACGATTGGGCCGATGCGCGCGGCTCATTCCTTCACACTTGGGTTGAAGCAGGCCGGGCAATTTGCCCGCGTCACCCGGCTGCGGGTCACGCTGTTCGGCTCCTTGGCATGGACAGGCAAAGGCCACGCCACGGACAAAGCCGTGATTTTGGGCCTGGCGGGTGAACTGCCCGAAACGATTGATCCTGACCATGCTGACACACTGGTGGCGGATATCGCCGCGCGCGGCGTCATTAACCTGGAAGACAGAAATATCGCTTTCGCGCCTGCCGATGACATTGTTTTCGACCGGGATACGGTACCGCCCCGGCACCCCAACACTTTAGCGTTTGAGGCGTTCGATGCTGCTGGAGAGCAGGTCGCCGCCGAGCGTTGGTGCTCGATCGGCGGAGGCTTCGTCACCCGCGAAGATGAACCCGCCGGTCTTGGCACCATCACCAAACAGGTGCCATATCCTTTCGCCAACGCCGTCGCGCTGCTATCGATCGGCCAAGAAACCGGCCTCACCATCGCCCAAATCGTCCGCGCCAACGAGCTGGCGTTGCGCCCCGCCGCCGAGGTGCTGGCGCATGTCGATCGGATCATCACTGTCATGATGGCGGCGATTGAGCGCGGGCTAAAGAGCGAAGGCGTGCTTCCAGGGGCGCTCAAAGTCCCCCGCCGGGCACGCGCGCTGCATGAGCGGCTCGAGGCTGATACCAGCCGCAACGACCTGGCCCCGCATGAGAAGATGGATTGGGTCAGCTTGTTCGCCATGGCGGTGAACGAGGAAAACGCCGCCGGCGGGCGCGTTGTTACCGCCCCCACCAATGGCGCAGCCGGGGTTATCCCCGCGGTGCTACGCTATTACTACGAGATGTGCCCCGGTGCCACGCATGAGGGTATGCGCAATTTCATCTTCACCGCCACCGCGATTGGCGGCTTGTTTAAAACCAATGCCTCGATCTCGGGGGCCGAGGTTGGCTGCCAAGGGGAGGTCGGCGTGGCTGCTTCAATGGCCGCGGCGGGGTTGGCAGCAGCGCGCGGCGCCTCCAACGCCCAAATCGAAAACGCCGCCGAAATCGCCATGGAACATCATCTCGGCATGACCTGCGACCCCATTGGCGGGCTGGTGCAGATACCCTGCATCGAGCGCAATGCATTTGGCGCCATCAAGGCAATCAGCGCCGCCTCGCTTGCCCGGCGCGGCGATGGCTCGCACATCGTCTCGCTCGACCAGGTGATCGCCACCATGCGCCAGACGGGTGCCGACATGAACACAAAGTACAAGGAAACCTCGCTGGGCGGGCTGGCGGCCAATTTCATCGAGTGCTGAAACCGCGCAAGACACACCTTGACAGGCTCAGGTCATAATAAAGCGAGAACGGACTGAGCGTCCGGCATTGCCCGGTGGGTGTTTCAAAATCAACATTGCAGCGTCGGGCGGTCATCTGCACCGTCAGCGTCCAACTCTTTCATAAGAGACCGATGCACGCTTTCAACCACAGCACTTCAGCGCACCAACCTCAAGCAACCAGGATTAAACATCTAGACGCGAATCGCTTTTCAAACTCTTTACTTGACGTTAAATTTTGCCCAGATACTGCGGGAGGCGATAAGTTTTGGATCGTGACACTCTGCTGCTATCGGCCATCTTGTGCATCTTATCGCTTGGCGCGCTGATGATTGGGATAAATCTTTTCATTAACGCACGACGTAAGGCGGCCCTGGCTGCTGTGCCGCAGGATGATCTACGGCGTTTTCTTCGTGCCGCCCCGCCCATGCAGCTTAGCCAGACGGAAGTAAAGCATATCGATGAGGATCCGCCCGCACCTCATAATTTTATTTTCCGCCGCCACGTCTCCCGCGACTTCGCAAGCATGGAAATAAGTCACAAGCGCTTCCGCCCCGCCCCGGAAAATGCAGTAACCCGCCCTGTGCCGCTGGATATTTTAACCATCCGCAGCGAAGTTCGCGCCGTTTTAGAGGCTGCGGCACCCGCCGCGCCGCAACCGCCTGCGCCAGAGGCGAAATTGCTTTGGACCGAAGCAGACCGCCTCGCGGTACTATCACTCGCTGGTGCCAGCCCCGCGTCGGGCCTTGCCTTGTTAAGGCGGCATGGCATCGGCACGCTCATCGCGGCAACTGGGCACCCGTTTCGTCTGGGTGAGACGGGAATTGAAATTTTACCGCTTCCGGATGGCGCAAAGGCCACAGCTCCCTTGGCCGCCCAGCTGCGCGCCAAGCTCGCCCAAGGTGAACGCATCGCTTTTCATACCGAAACAGGGCTCTCCGGCGCGGCCGCCCTGCTGGCAACACGCTTCTCCAACCGCCAGCCAAGCCAAATTTAATCTTCATCCCTTACATCGCAGGGCGGCGTTGCAAACATTATCTATCTCTCGAGCGTGTTTCATGTTTCCAGAGAGACGATGCCCAAGCCAGACGAACTTCTTTTTGCCCTAAAAACCTATTCCGGCGCGATGCTAGCGTTTTATATTTCTTGCTGGCTGGGGCTCGACAACCCCTATTGGTCAATGGCGACCGCATTTATCGTGGCGCATCCTTTTGCCGGTGCCATGCGCTCCAAGGCGTTGTACCGCTTTTTTGGAACGCTTATCGGCGGCACGGCGGCGGTGATCATGGTGCCCAATCTGGTAAACGCACCCGTGCTGCTCTGCATCGCCCTGGCGTTATGGGTTGGGCTTTGCCTTTTCATCGCACTGATGGACCGATCCCCGCGCGCATATACCTTCATGCTCTCAGGCTATACGGCTGGCATCATCGGTTTTCCGGCTGTCACCGACCCTGGCCACATATTCCAAACGGCCCTCACGCGCTGCGAGGAAATCACCCTCGGCATTGTCTGCACCACGATGATCGGCACAATCATTCTGCCCCGCGCGCTGGGGCCGGTGCTGGCGCGCCGCATCTCCTCCTGGGTGCAACCCGCCGTAGCGTGGGCAAGTGCTGCCCTTGCCGGGGAGGGCGAAGCCCCGCCCGCGCGGGAGGCTCGCCGCCGCCTCGCTTTTGAGGCGACCGACGCCGCGATGATGGTTTCTCAGCTCGCTTATGATATTTCACATCTGCAATCAGCCGTGCGGCAGGTTACGCGCCTGCGCCTGTATGTGATCAGCCTGATGCCAATTTTGGCTTCCATAGGCCAACGTGTGGCGGAGCTACAGCGAATAGGTGGGCTTACCCCGGATGCAGAGGCCGTGCTTGCCCGTACCGATGAATGGATGAAGACTGGAAAAGCCGAGGATGCTGACCCGCTGCTGGCTGATATTCTGGCCCTGGAACATGAGCCACCGGATTGGGCCGGGTTGCTGCGCGCCAGCCTTGCTGTGCGGCTAGAGGAGCTGGTGCGCATTGTGCATCACTCTCGGCAGTTGCGCCGGCACCTGACTGATGGCACCCCGGCCCCGGAAAGCCCAACGGCAGAAGCAGAATACATTGCCGTGATGCGGGAAAACCACGACCACAAGCTGGCTTTTCTTTCGGCGTTCTCGGCAACACTCGCCATTCTCCTTGTCTGTTTCATCTGGATAGAAACGGCCTGGGCTTATGGCGCGGGGGCGGCCATCATGGTTGCCGTCGCCTGCTCGTTCTTCGCCGCACAGGACGACCCCGCCCCGGCGATCGCGTTGATGCTGCGGAATGGCGTGATGGTGATCGCCGGAATTTTTATCCTCAGCTTCGCAGTTTTGCCGATGATCACGAGTTTTGGCATGCTGTATCTGGCTCTGCTCCCGGTGGGGCTTATCATCGGCGTTCTTGTCTCCCGCCCCGCCACGTTCGGCACCGGCATGGTTATCGGTGCCATTGGCGCCACCCAGCTCGCGCTAAGCAACGGGTACGACGTAAACTTCATCAAATTTGCTGACAGCTCATTCAGCCTGATCGTCGGCCTTGGTAGCGCGCTTATTCTCACGCGGCTCATCCGCTCGGTAGGTGCTGCCTGGAGCGCGGAGCGGCTGATGCGCGCCAATTGGCGCGATGTAACCGCAGCGGCCGAAGCCAGCACGCCACCGGACCGCGCCGCCATGACTGGCATCATGATGGACAGGCTTGGGCTGATGATGCCGCGTCTTGCCGCCGTTGCCGCCGGCGCGGATAGTGCCGCGTCTGGTACGCTGCTGGATCTGCGCGTGGGCCTGAACATCATTGGGCTACACCGCGCGCAATGGCGGCTTCCCGCGGCCGCGCGTGCTGGCAGCCAGCTCATCTTTCATCGCCTCGCCGCGTTCTATCGCCTCGGCCCGCGCAACCCAGCACCGCCTGATCTCATCCATGCGCTTGATGAGACAATCTACGCGTTGACGGGCGATGTCCTTGCCTACCGGGAAGCGTTGATGATCCTTTCCGGTTTGCGCTCGGCGTTATATCCAAACGCGCCACCGCCGAATTTCGCGTTCCTCACTTCTGGACAGGCAGCCTCATGATCGGTGAAATCGACATTTATGGCGTGCTGTTTCCGCCCCTGCTCATCTGGATTTTCTTCGCACTGCTGCTTTCCATGGCCGTGCGGCGGGGGCTTTCTGCCATGGGCATTTACCGCTTTATCTGGCACCGCCCGCTCTTCGACCTTTGCCTGCTCATCATGCTCACCGGGCTTATCAGCCTGGTGGCCAACCATTATTTTTAAGTTCGGAATGCCATGAAACCCGCCTCCCTCATCTACCGTTTCATCGTCACGCTAGGCGCGCTGCTTCTGGCTGGCATCGTCGGCTGGCAACTCTGGATCTACTACATGGAAAGCCCGTGGACGCGCGATGGACGCGTGCGCGCTGATATTGTCTCTCTGGCACCGGATGTCTCTGGCCCAGTTGTGCAAGTTTTCGTGCACGACAATGAGTTGGTGCATATAGGCGAGCCTTTGTTCCAGATTGACCCCGCGCGCTTTAACCTGGCGTTGGCGCAGGTCAACGCCGCACTGGCGCAAGCCAAAGCCACCCAGGCCAAAGCACAAGCCACAATGCAAAACGCCGAGCAGAATGCCGCACGCTATGCGGCACTCTCAGCCAACGCCACTTCCGCCATTGCAAGGGATGATGCGAGCACGCAGTCCAGCGCGGCGAAGGCGGAATATGCAGCGGCACAGGCAGCTTACGCGGCGGCTCAGGCGGATATCGGCGTGGCGCAGCTTAACCTGCAACGCACCACTGTTCGCGCCACGGTAAATGGCGTGCTCACAAACTTCTCGATGCAACCCGGAGATTATGTTGCCGCCGGCAGCGCGGTAATGGCCATCGTCGATACCGACTCATTATATGTAGATGGTTATTTCGAGGAGACGAAACTCCGCCATATTCAACCCGGGGACAAAGCGAAGGTGGAGTTACTCCAAGGCGGCCCGGCGATAGAGGGCCATGTGCAAGGCTTCGCGGCGGGCATCGCGGATTCTGAACGCATCGCCGCACCAACGTTGCTGGCTGATGTAAATCCAACCTTCACCTGGGTTCGTCTGGCTGCCCGCATACCCGTGCGGATTATGCTGGATAAAATTCCCGCAGGTCTAAACCTAGTGGCTGGAATGACCTGCACGGTGAGCATTCTGCCGGAGAAAAAACGAGATTAGTTCCGTGTGTAAAGGACCCGTAGCACCACAAACCAATTTTCCATATTGCCCGCCAGCAACCCCTGGGCATTGGCGTGCAGATGCTCCATCGTCACCGCGTCATCCACATTGCCGCCAACAATCTCCACCATACCGGGGCCGCCACCGGTGACAATGCTGCAATGCGCGGGATAGAGATATGAAGTTGGCAGAGCAGCGAATGTTAGGTTGCGGGCCCACCCGCGCGGGAAGCAGACAAGATCCCCCAATCGTGGCGCGTAGGTCTTCGGGTTTTCGGCAATCAGCAATTTGCCAGCATGATACGGCCGCGCGGCATAGTTTATATAATAAGAGTGATCCGCCGCGTAAGGAAATTCAGGCCCCGCGCCAGCAATGCGCATAACATAAGAGATGAAAGCGGCAGACCAGGCGTATTCGCCATTTTTATGAACCGGAAACACCTTGCCATCGGCATCATGCTTGCCGGTCCAGCGCGTTTCCGGTTCATTGGCATTAAGCCCTTCCCACCAATATTCGCCCACGCGCTGCCACAAACCCTGCTGGCGCTCGGCCATTGTGGCGGCGTGTTGAACATACCCGGCACCGTCATTGTCATCCACACGCTCGCCCCAAAGCCGCCATTCGCGAAGTGCTATGGCCACGGCGGCACTGCGTGAGAAAGCCTCGTAAGGCTGGTTGGCGAATGGCGGCGCATGATTTTCCGCCGCACAAGATGAAAGCAGAACACAGCCCAAAACCGCAATTGCTGATGGAAGGAAAAGCCTGGGCAGGCTTCTGTTTTCGGCAGCAAAAAACCTCACGCGAGGTCGCTGAACAATTCAGTCAGCGTTGGTTCAGTCGCGTCGCACAAGCCGCGTTCCGTAATCAGCCCGGTAACGAGCCTTGCGGGCGTTACGTCAAACGCCGGGTTGGCGGCGGGGCTGGAAGTGGGCACAATACGCACGGTGGCGATGGAACCATCCATCCCACGGCCGGTCATTGTCGTTACCTCCGTAGCAGCACGCTCTTCGATTGGAATATCGGCAAGCCCGTCGCGTATTGTCCAGTCAATGGTGGAAGACGGCAACGCCACCCAGAACGGCACGTTATTATCACGCGCGGAAAGCGCCTTTAAATAAGTACCGATCTTGTTGCAGACATCGCCCTGGCGGGTGACGCGGTCGGTGCCGACGATCACCAGATCCACCTCGCCATGCTGCATGAAATGGCCGCCGGCGTTGTCCGCAATCACCGTATGGTTCACACCATGCTTGCCGAGCTCCCACGCGGTGAGCGACGCACCCTGGTTGCGCGGGCGGGTTTCTTCAACCCATACATGCACGTCTATCCCTGCATCATGCGCCATATAAATTGGCGCCAGCGCCGTGCCCCAATCAACCGTCGCAATCCATCCGGCGTTGCAATGGGTGAGAACATTAACGCGTTTTTTTGCCTTCGCCTTTTCCTCGATCAAAGCGAGACCATTGCGACCGATTGCCGCGTTCACCGCGACATCCTCGTCGCATATCCTAGCCGCTTCCTCATATGCCGCAGCTTCCCGCATTTCCGGCTTAAGTTTCGCGAGGCACGAACCCATGCGCTTAAGCGCCCAAAGGAGGTTAATCGCGGTTGGGCGCGTGGCGGCCAAAACATCCAGCGCCTGAGACAGCGCGGCATCAGAAGCATCCACCCGCATCGCCAACGCCACGCCATAAGCGGCTGAGGCACCGATTAAAGGCGCGCCGCGCACCAGCATGGCCCGTATGGCATGGGCCATTTCATCAAGCGTGGTCAGCCGGACAAGATCGACAGCCCATGGCAGCTTGGTCTGATCGATGATGCGAACAGACCATCTATCGGTTTCGTCCACCCAGATTGAGCGATACGGGGTGCCGTCTATTTTCATGGGTTTAAAAGTTCCTAAAGTTTTTGATGCAAAGCGCAGACCAGGGTGAATAAGCGCCGCGCGGTGGAAAAATCAATCGCCACCTTTCCCTCGAGCCGCTTCATCATCAGCTCCGCACCTTCATTGTGCAAGCCGCGGCGGCCCATATCGATGGCCTGAATGCGCGCTTCCCGTCCTTCCGCAATGGCACCCGCATAAGAATCCAGCAGCATCCGGTAATCGCGGATCAGCATTTTGAACGGCCCAAGTGCCAATAAAACCGCTTGAATGGGCTGCTCGTTCTCATCCCGCACATCCAGCACAAGCCGACCCTCATGGATGGAAAGATGCAGAATAATTTGCATATCCGGGTGACTGGGCAGGTAAAATTCACTCTCCTGCGCAAGGTCGCGCACCGCCTGTTCCTGATCGGCCTGTTGAAGAGACGACAGTCTGTGCAGCGCATCGCCATCCAGAACAACCCGCATCAGCCTGCCCTTCGCATCCGCCATGTCAGTCTCCGCACCTTCGTATCCAGCAATTTCATCGCATGTTCGCAAGCAAACATAACCTTTATGCGGCACCCCGACAAATCACATGCGTGACTTCGCAATCTATTCCAAAGCACATTGTGCATCCGGCTGAAGCGCGCAAAATGATGGCACGAGCACGGCGCTTTTATGGTGAAACCAATCGTAATGGCCTGACTTTAACGTTGAACAAAAAAAATGCTTGAATACGGATGTTTATATACGCTTTTTGTTGACAGCGCGCCAAGAGAGGCGGAATAGCGATTCTTGCGTGCATTACGCGATTCGCGTCGCAGCCGAGTATAATTTCTGCCGGTCGTGAAGTCCGCACGCAAAATAAGAAGGACGGCTTGTCGCCGTAGGAAAAGACGTTTCTGTGCCGGACCGCGACCTTCAGAACCTAACCATAATCTTGAATGCAAGGAGCAATTCTCGTGAGCAGTGAAGATAATAACGATACACAGCGTGCCCAGCCGCTTGCCGTGCGTGCACCGGTAAAAAAAGCCGCCGCCAATAAAGCCGCTGCCGCGAAAAAGCCGGCAGCCAAGAAGACCGCCGCCGCAAAGAAACCGGCAGCCAAGAAGACCGCCGCTGCGAAGAAGCCGGTTGCTAAAAAGACCGCTGCTGCGAAGAAGCCGGTTGCCAAGAAGACCGCTGCTGCAAAGAAGCCGGTTGCCAAGAAGACCGCTGCTGCAAAGAAGCCGGTTGCCAAGAAGACCGCTGCTGCAAAGAAGCCGGTTGCCAAAAAGACCGCTGCTGCAAGGAAGCCGGTCGCTAAAAAGACCGCTGCTGCAAAGAAGCCGGTTGCCAAAAAGACCGCTGCTGCAAAGAAGCCGGTC
>JAKBCH010000043.1 GCA_021808055.1 Pseudomonadota bacterium
TCCTTGCCGGGGGAAAGCTTGCTGACGTCCATAGACCGGAACTCCTGTTGAAGACTGCGGCGCGTATAACCCGGCCCGGCGCATCTTGCCAACGCGGCCATGGCTTGTATGGTGCGGCAGCCTTTCAGGCCCTACTGAAAGGGTGTGCGCCGGTAGCTCAACGGTTAGAGCGGACCGCTCATAACGGTTTGGCTGCGGGTTCGATTCCTGCCCGGCGCACCAGTTTCAGGTATTATTGCAGAGCTTCATCCCCCGCCAGCAGTGTCTGCAAATCGGCTTCTGCCCGGTTAATTTCCTCTTGCAGAATCTCGGCCTGGGCCTCCAGCTTCATCGCCTCGTCCTGTAGGCCGAACATGTAGCCATTTTCTGGCTCAATCCGGGCGATCCGCGTCCGGAGCTGGTGCTGCACCCCGGAAACCTCTTTCAAAAAGGCCAGCAACAGCGCGGCCCGGGTTTCTTGCGGGTAGTGGTGCCATTTATGCTGCATGGCAGCGTGGGTTTCAGCGGCCAGCGCATAGGCCAAAGATGGGTTGTTTGGGTGGCAGGCATCCAGATCATGCCGCAGCTTGGCAACAGCGGTGCCGATTTCAGCCATCGCCGCGGTTTCGGGCACGCCCGGCAGCTTGCCGCTAACATAGCCAGCAAAAGAGAATGTAGCGCTGCTTGCGGTGTCGTCGGCGGATTTCCCCATTTCGTCCTGGCTCCGGCTGGCGTCTCTCGTGGCCATCTGGAGTCATGCAAATATCAAGGTGCTGAGATATTTGCATGAAGATGATTCCGGGCAGGCGGCCACACGCCTACCTCAACACCTTAGGCTAACACCACCTCCAAGGTGAACGAAGTTACAAATATGTTATGGCCACGACATTGTTCTTTACAGAACCATGCGCTCGAATTTTCAAGACATTCGAGAGGAGAGACTGATTAGTCTCCCCTCTCGCGCGAGGTCAGGCTAAAATATTACTATATTGAAAAGAATTTTTTGGCGCAACCTGCGATGATCCAATCCCGTTCGGCGTGGGGAACGCCTCTGAAATTTTGCTCGATCGTCTTGTGTGAATGTGGGAAGGTTGTCTCAGAATGTGGATAATCTGATGACCACATTATATTTCGTCCGCCAGGCTGATGCCGCAACTGTACGCCGATCGGATCGCTGATGAACGAAGCATAGACGTTTTGGTCGAAGTAATAACTGGGTGGATGGGCGATGTTACATTCCGTCCAGTAGCGCTGCATGTCCCAGGTGCGATCCATATAGTTGGCTGCCCAGGGAATCCATCCTACGCCAGCCTCAATCAACCCAATGCGCAAATTCGGAAAACGGTCAAACACGCCACCATAAATCATGATGGCGGGCATTTCCAGCATGGCTGGTTTGCCCATTACGACATCCGGCAAGAAGTTGGTTTTGTCCGTAAAGCGGGATACGCGCGCGCCAAGATGGAAGGTAACGGCCAAGTCAAGATCGCAAGCTGCGGCCCAAAGCGGGTCGAATTCCGCATCGCGATATTGCCGGAGGCTTTGCGCATCGCCCGAAAGCGCTTGATATTGTGAGAGAGCTTTGTTCAGTGTGCTTGCCGTTTGCGGAAAAGCCGGAATATTCACGGCCACGGCACCGCTGCGCTTGGCATCATGCATCATGGCGATGGTTTGGTCCACATCCATAACCGGCAAAAAAGCCGCATATTTCAAACGCTTCGGGTTTTCGCTGCAAAAATCCGCCACCCAACGGTTATAGGCGCCGAAACTACTGGTATACAGGTCCATATTCCCCGTCTGCAACGGTCCGCCGCCAAACACGATGGCCACGTCCACTCCGTCTTTGTCCATGTCGCGGAGCCGTTGCGGCGCCATCCAGCCGCCCAGGCGCATATCGGACAGCTTTCCCGCATTGCGGTACTCCTTGGCGGAGCGCCCAGCCTGAGACTGCATCAGATGAACCTTGCGCCGTGCTCCTTCAAACACGACATAATCAAACTCGCCGTCGCTCTCCACCACAGGGGCCAGCTCGCGGAATTTGGGCGGCAAGTAGTCGCGCCACATGCCGGGCGGGGGGGTCACGTGTACATCGGCATCAATCACAAAATCGGCCACACGGGGCTCTGCTTCCACGTCCCGGTTGGCGTCAATTATCTCTGTGGCATCCATTCTATCCTCCTGATTTTGGGCTTGCGCCGCGGCGTTTGCATTCAAGGAGCCTAGCAAAAAATTAAAATTGTAGCAAGCGCTTGGTTTTTATCCTGTGTGGCGGCTTCATTGGGCCAGTGGCGAGGCTGACACGGATATATCCATGCGGCCAATGCGTGGAATATCAAGGCTCATCACATCACCGGGCATCACCGGTGCCACGTCGGCAGCGCCCGAGAAAATCACATCGCCAGGGTACAGCGTCATGGCTGAGGAGGCGAAAGCCACAAGCTGTGCGGGGCTGCCGGTCAAATCGCCAAAAGCGCGCTGCCCGCGCAATTCGCCATTCACCCGGAATTCGTACGCCAGGCTGGATGGGTCGGGAATTTCATCTCCGGTCACCAGCCACGGGCCAAGCACGCCGTAACTGTCAAAAGATTTACAGAAGCAGAAAAACTCCTTTTGTTCTTTCATGGTCATATCCATGCCGCCCGTGTAGCCGGCCACATAATCCAGCGCCTCGGCCTCGCTCACATTGCTGCAGGTCCGGCCTATCACAATCGCCAGTTCCGGTTCGTGCAATGTGGTACGGCTGGTCCAGCGTATGTGCACGCCCTCATCCGCCCCAGCCATCGCGCTGGTTGCCTTGAATAAGAATCCCAGCACCCCGAGCGGCGCGCCGTGGTGCTTCCAATTTCCCACACCGCAGATGAATTTCCCGGGATTTGCCACGGGCGACAGCAATTTTACCGCCGCCCGGGGCAGAGCGGGGGAGCTTTTCGCCGCCTGTTCAATCAAGGGCCGTAGCCGTGGCAGGCTGGCCAGGAATAAATCCTCGCGCGGTAAGGGCCAGGTTACGGCGGGCAGTTCGCGCGTCACATCTGTTACGTCGTGTATCGCCTCTCCGTTCACCAGGCCCAGGCGAGGCAAATTTTCTTCTGGCAGCATAAAACGGCAAATTTTCATGGCATATCCTAAAGGTTTATTGCACGGCGGCACAGGCACGCAGCCGTGACACGTCTTGCGGTGTCAGCCCTAGCCCGTACAGAATCTCATCTGTGTGTTCGCCCAGTTGCGGCGCCCGCCGCGGCTCAAGCGGTGCGCTGCGTCCATCAAAACCCACCGGCCCGCTGGCCAATGTCACGTTAGAGCCATCTTGCACCGTTACATCAAACAAATACCCGTTGGCTGCCGCCTGCGGGTCTTCCGCCACCTCGTGGATGGTTTTCACCAACTCCCAGGGAGCGTCCCAGCCCTCAAACAGCGGCTTCCAATCCGCCCAGTCCCGCACCGCCACGGTGGCACTGAATTCACCAATCAGCGCCGCGCCATTTTCCACCCGGGCCCGGCTTGTGGCAAAGCGCGGATCGCCGGCCAATTCCTCGCGCCCCAGCAAGCGGCAGAGTGAAAGCCAATAGCGCTCCGGGTCCAGCAGCATCAGCTGAATGAATCGGCCATCACGTGTCTTGTAGGCGGTGGTCAGGGGAAAGCGCGATGCCTGACTGGTTGCCGCCATTTGTTCCGGCGTTTGCACCTGGCTCAGCACCACATCGGCCGAGAGTATCCACATGGCCGATGCCAGCAGAGATATATCCACCACCGATGGCTCACCTGTCTGTGCCCGTTTGAACAACGCCCCGGCAATGCCATAGGCCACGGCAACGGAAGATGCATGGTCTCCCAGTGCCGGGCGTGGCCGCAACGGGGCATCCGCATTCGCCACATTCAGCATGTGCGCAAATCCACCGCGCGCCCAAAAGGCCGAGGCGTCAAATCCCGCCTTGCCGGCCTCTTTGCCGCGGAACCCCACGCCATTGCCGCGTACATAGATCAGCTTCGGGTTGCGCGCGCGCAATGCCTTTACGTCAAAACCAAGCCGTTCTATGGCCGGAGGGCGCAGGCTGGTGAGGAATACATCCGCAGTTTCGATCAGGCGCAGAAACACGTCACGACCCGCAGCGGTTTTCAGGTCGATGGCCACGCTTTTCTTGCCGCGGTTATTCAGCTCCATCGAAAGATTGGCCGATTTAGTTGCCCGCCCATCGGCAATCTTTAATGTCCGGTACGGGTCGCCTGCCCCCGGAGGCTCTATATGGATGACCTCCGCCCCTTGGTCCGCCAGCAAGGCCCCGGCGGCGGGCACAAATACAAATTGCGCCAGTTCCACCACCCGGACGCCAGAAAACGCACCCATCATCTCCCCACTCCCTATTCGTGGCGGTAAAAATTCACGGCCCGGCCACGGTTGCTGTTGCTGCCTAAATTATGTATCAAGCGCTTGGTAAAATATCCATGGGCGCTATCGCCGTCAAGCACAGCGGGGAGGTGGTCATGAAAGTTCCACCGCTGGTCGCGTTAATATCCGTGGTTTGCTATGGGGTCTTTTCATATGCCACGCCGCTGTCTTCCGGCTGGTGGCGCGGCTAGGAGGAATGAGGGGCAGGATGGCGGAAGATACTAAACAGGCTAGGCTGTCTGGGGCCAAAACAGCACCAAAAGCCGCTGCCGCGCAGCAGCTTAAGGCGGCTCCAAAAACTGGTAAAATCGATCGCCGTACCCGCATTCTTCAGGCCGCTACCCATCGCTTCGCTGAATGCGGGTTCGATTTCACCACCGTCCGCCAGATTGCCGATGATGTTGGAATTCTTTCAGGCAGCCTCTATCATCACTTTGCCACCAAGGATGAGATGCTGCACGAGATCGTGCGCGGCGCGGTTCAGCAGTTGCGTGGCACTGTCAAACGTATTGCCGCAGCACCGGTCAGTGCCGAGCGCAGGCTGGTCGCTCTGGTGCTGTTCGAGCTGGATGAGATGACGCGCAACCAGCAAGTCCACGCCATCCTTACGAATAGCCGCCGTTTCTTCCGGGGTAACCCGGAATTTGCCTATGTCGTAGAGGCCAAGAAGGAGAATTTCTACGCCTGGAAGCGCGTGCTGAAGGACGGCATCGATGCCAGGCTTTTTAAGCCGGAAATCGATCCATTCCTGACCATCCTCACCATTTCCCGCATGCTTAACACCGCGGCGGATTGGTACAGAAACGAGGATGTCTATGTTTCCGGCTCGGGCGAGTCGGATAAACCCTATACGCTCGACAAGGTGAAGGATTTCCATCTCGACTTTATTCTCAACGCCATACGTTTGCCGTCCCGCACCGCTGAACCCATCCCGCGGCAGGACGGCGAGGCGCTGGCCAGCATTACGGCCTGACACGCTTTATCTAGCGCCGCCCCTGTGACGGCCCGCATAAATTGTGCAAAGAGCAGGGCCATGTGGACGCAGAACACAGGCCGGCAGGCCGCAAACCGTGGCAACTCCCTTCTTACAGGTCAGGCAAGGACCGCTGCGCGCTCGTGCCGGCATGTTGTTCTTGGTATCAAATTTAAGGAAATCAGTTAGATGGCCGCTTACCAATACGTGTATGTGATGAAAGATCTCACCAAAGCCTATCCTGGCGGGCGTGAGGTGTTCAAAGGCATCACGCTCTCTTTCATGCCTGGTGCCAAAATCGGCGTGCTTGGCGTCAATGGTGCCGGTAAGTCCACCCTGCTGAAAATCATGGCGGGCATAGAAAAAGAATATGGTGGCGAGGCCTGGGCCGCCGAGGGCGCGCGAGTCGGCTATTTGCCGCAGGAGCCGCAGCTCGACCCAGAGAAGAACGTGGGTGAGAATGTTGCCGAGGCCTTCGCTGATCTGCGCAAGGCCATTGCGCGGTTCAACGCCATCTCGGAAGAATTCGCCGAGCCGATGGACGATGACAAGATGAACAGCCTGCTCGCCGAACAGGCCCAGTTGCAGGAAGTCATCGATGCCGCCGATGGCTGGGATCTCGACCGCCAGATTGAAATCGCGCTGGACGCGCTGCGTTGCCCGCCACCCGAGGCCGATGTGCGCCCGCTTTCTGGAGGTGAGCGCCGCCGCGTGGCGCTATGCCGCCTTTTGCTGGAAAAGCCCGAACTGCTGCTGCTCGATGAGCCGACCAACCATCTCGATGCGGAGTCGGTGGCGTGGCTGGAACGCACCTTGCAAAACTACGCTGGCACGGTCATCCTTGTTACGCACGACCGTTACTTCCTCGACAATGTGACCAACTGGATCCTCGAAATTGAGCGTGGCCGCGGCTACCCTTATGAGGGCAACTACTCCGCTTGGCTGGAGCAGAAGCGCAAGCGCCTGGCTCAGGAAGAAAAGGAAGAATCCGCCCGTCAGCGCGCCTTGGCCGAGGAGCAGGACTGGATTTCCGCGAGCCCCAAGGCGCGCCAGACCAAGAGCCGCGCCCGCATCCAGCGCTACGAGGAAATGCTACAAAAATCGCAAGAGATGCAGGCTGGTGTGGCCGAAATCATCATCCCGCCCGGCCCGAGGCTGGGGGGGACGGTTATCGAGGCCATCGATCTCTGCAAGGGGTTTGGCGACCGGGAGTTGATCGAAAACCTCAACTTCAAACTCCCGCCGGGCGGTATTGTTGGCGTTATCGGCCCCAATGGCGCTGGCAAATCCACGCTGTTCAAAATGATCACGGGCCTGGAGAAGCCGGATTCTGGCGCGCTTAAAATTGGCGAGACCGTCAAACTCGGCTATGTCGATCAGTCGCGTGATAGCCTCGAGGCCAACAAGAATGTGTGGGAAGAAATCTCCGGTGGCACCGATGTCATCTATCTGGGCAAGCGCGCCGTCCCTTCACGCGCTTATGTTGGGGCCTTCAACTTCAAAGGCGCGGATCAGCAGAAGAAAGTCGGTGTGCTCTCGGGTGGGGAGCGCAACCGCGTGCACCTCGCCAAGATGCTGAAGTCGGAGGCAAATGTCATCCTGCTCGATGAGCCGACCAACGACCTGGACGTGGATACGCTGCGCGCGCTGGAAGAGGCCCTGATGGAATTCCCTGGCTGTGCCGTTATCATTTCTCACGATCGCTGGTTTCTCGACCGTCTGGCCACCCATATCCTGGCCTTCGAGGGCGATAGCCATGTGGAATGGTTCGAAGGCAATTTTCAGGCCTATGAGGAAGACAAGCGCCGCCGCCTCGGCCAGGACGCCACGGAACCCCACCGTATCAAATACCGCCCGCTCACGCGGTAAGCCGGAGGCACCTTGCTGGCACATAAGCAAGGCCAAGGCGGCTGCGCTCTCTCTGGTGTCCCCCAGGGGGGCGCCTGATGAGCGTGACCTGGGCCTGGGTTGTAACCACAGCGCGGTTGCGGATGACCCCTGTGGGGCATTGGGACTTGCCGGACCTAATCCGGCTGAAGGGTGACCCGCGTGCCTATGCCCTAATGCTGGGGGGGGTAAAGGGGCCAATTGATGTGGCGGCGGAGCTGGCGCATGACATTCAGGATTGGGGCCGCCACGGCTATGGCATGTGGGCGGTGCGCGCTCTGCGCGGCAAGTTTCTTGGCATAACCGCCCTCATGCACCGGCCAGATGGCCGGGGCGTTGCCCTGCGCTTTGCTTTTCTACCCGAAATGCGCGGCCTGGGTCTGGCCAGTGAGGCCGCTGGCGCGGCTCTTAATTACGGGCACTCCAATGCGGGGCTGGAGCGTATCGTTGCCATCGCACGGCAGGATAATTTTGCATCCCGCGCGGTTTTGGGCGGCATTGGTATGCCCTATGCCGGTGAGTTTATGCGTGATGGAAATTTAATGTATATTTATCAATCTATTCTACACGGAAACATCAGGTGAAATCGCGTCCATGCGGGACGAAACCTATTGCTTTTAGCCCCTGTTTTGTCACTTAAACCTTACTGTGACACGCGAAGAACACATGTCGATTCTCTCTTTTCTGGGCCGCGCCATGAGCGGTGCGCAGGAAGCGGTTGATGTTGAGGCGGATGCGATCATCCGGGCCTTTTTCAAGCGCAACCCGGAGGCGGCCTATCATGTAACCAAGCTGGCCATGGCCTTGGCCAAACAGCCACAGCCGCGTTCAGCCCTGTCAAAATCCCGCAACTGGCTCGCTTCTCTGCTGGAACGCCGCGATAATTTTGCCTCGTAGCGATATTGCAACTTCTGCTTGTGAGTAATAGAATTATTAACAAGTGGAGGTAGGTATGGCGGACTACGTGGCGAAACCGGCCCCGGTCAGACTGCGCGCGGAACGGCTGGAAGCCCGTGTTACGGCCGGTCAGAAGGCGCTTATTGAACACGCCGCGGCATTGCAAGGGCGGTCGGTGACCGATTTCGTGCTGAGTTCCGTGCAGGAGGCAGCGGCTAAGGCCATAGATGAGCATCAGCGCCTTACGCTCTCGGTGCGCGACGGGCGGTCTTTTGTGCAGGCTCTGGTAGGGCGCAAGGCGCAAGCGGGCCGCGATGAGGATTGAACCTCTCACCCAAGCGCATGAGCGTGGCGGTTTTCGCTGCGGTGTTCCTTCATTCGACAAATACTTCCGTGCCCAGGCCGGGCGTGATGCGGCCAAGAGCCTGGCCGCTATTTTCGCGGGCGTGCTGCCAGAAGGTAAACTGGCGGGCTATTATGCACTTTCCGCCGCCGCCGTGCTGCTGCCAGACTTACTGGGTGGCCCGCAGCGTCTGGTCTCGCGTTACCCTGTGCTCACAGCGGCGCGGCTCACGCGCCTCGCGGTTGATAAGCGCCATCGCGGCCAGGGCCACGCCGCTGTCCTGCTGGCTGACGCCCTTAACCGCCTGCGTGCCTCTCCTGTCCGGCCCATGGCCGTTATTGCTGAAATCCCCAACGAGACTGCCCGGCATTTTCTGGAACATGCCGGCTTTCAGGTCTTACTGGACCAGCCCAACCGTGCTTTCCGCGTGCTGCAGACAGCCCCAAACCGGGAAGCCTCCTGAGAACGGGCGATTTCATTGCCCGTTAAGCAGCCTGTGCCAGGCTAAGTCCTCTGAATTGGACTTAGGTGACATGTCGGCATTGATTCTGGAGCTCAAACAAGGGGAGTCGATGATCTTGAACGGCGCGTTCATCCGCTTCAAGACGCGAACAAGGCTGGAATTGAACACGCAGGCGCGCTTCCTGTTCGGTAAGCAGATCATGCGCGCGGAAGAGAGCACGACTCCCGCCCGCAAGGCCTATTATGCGCTACAACAAGCCTATATTGGTGCCGAATCAGAGCGTCCGGCCGCCCTGGCCCATGCCCACATGCTGATCCAGGCCTTGCGGGATGAAACTGCGCCAGAGAGCAGCCAGGGATGGGATGCGCTGCTTGCCGCCAGCGCCGAAGAGGCGGGGTTCGAGGCGCTGAAGCTGGCCCGGCAGATGATTCGCGCTGAGGATTTTGCCGCCATCAAGCGCTGAGGAGGCGCAACTCTTGTAGCCGTGCCAGTGCCGCTGGCGCGTCCGGCACAACTTCGAACAAGCCGCGGACGGTATCGCGCGCAAAGCCATAGGCGATAATCTGCTCCACCATTGTCACAAAAGGCTGCGCCCAGCCCAGAATATCCACCAGGATGATCGGCTTCTCATGCTGGCCGAGCTGCTTCCAGGTCAGAATTTCAATAGTTTCATCAAAAGTTCCTAATCCGCCAGGCATGACGATGAACGCATCGCCCAGCGCGAATAGCCGCCGCTTGCGCGTATGCATCGAGTCGGTGACGATAAGCTCCGTCAGCCCATGAAACTCCACCTCACGCCGCCGCAAAAAATCGGGGATAATGCCGGTAACCTCGCCGCCAGCGCCCAGCGTTGCCGCCGCTGTTATGCCCATAAGCCCCACATTGCCGCCGCCAAAAACAAGCCGCATGCCGTTTTCACCCAGCCCTTGGCCCAGGGTTTTTGCGGCTTCCGCATAGGCCGGGTCTTTGCCGGGGGAAGAACCGCAAAACACGGTTACGGAAAAACGGTTCATATAGTCTTGCCTCGCTTCCAGTTCCGCCCCGTTCGTGGCAGGCTAGGGGCGACATGGCAAGCAAACAGGACAATTCGGGTGAGTCCCCCACCCCACCGCGCCGCAGGGTAGAGTTAATCGCTTTGCTGGTGCTGGCGGGTTTGGTTCTGGTGGATCTGGGCACTATGCTTTACCTCCACCATAAGCGCGCGCCCGTGCCCCGCGCGGTGCAAGTGCCGGCGGCCGCCAGCCAGCAAGCCCCGGCGGGGCCAGAATTCGACGTCGTTCGTGTAGATTCGCAGGGCAATGCCGTTCTGGCCGGCCGTGCCGTGCCAGGGGCCGTGGTTACCATTAAGGATAATGGCGCCATACTCGGCACCGTGACGGCGGATGCGCAGGGGGCCTTTGTCCTGCTCCCCGCCAAACCGCTCAAGCCGGGCGCGCACACCATCACCATGTCGGAAAAACTGCCTGACGGCACGATGCTGGCCAGTACCGAGGATGCGTCCATAAATCTTCCCGGCAATGGCGGGCAGGCGCTTACCGTGCTTTCTGGCGCCAATGGCAGTTCACTCTTGTCTGGCCAGGGGCCGCATCCCGGAGAGCTGGCCCTTGGCGCGGTGGATTACGATACATCCGGCCACGCTATTTTCTCAGGCACTTCGCCGGCGGGCGCCAAGGTTAACCTCAGTCTTGGCAACCAGCTTATTGGTAGCGCGGTAGCCGACGCCAAAGGGCGCTGGCATATTACCGCGCTCACCCCGTCTGGCCGCGGTATGCTTGTGCTCGATGCCACCACCAGCAACGGCACGCAACTGCCCGTGGTTACCGCCCCCTTTGCCCCAGAGACTCTGAAAAACGCCCTGGCCGAGGGCCACATCATCATCGCCCCGGGCGATTGCCTCTGGATCATCGCCAAGCATATCTACGGCGAGGGCACCAGATACACCCTCATTTATGCCGCCAATGCCGGCCAGATTCATAACCCGAACCTGATATTCCCAGGGCAGAATTTTGTTCTGCCGCGCAAATAAGGCCAAATGACCATATGGATATTGTCGAGAGTGTAAAATCGGTGCTCAGCCCGCCGCACAAGGCTGGCTATCCATTCATTGCCGGCGGCCTTGCCGTGGCTGTGCTGGGCCTGTTCGTGTGGCAGCCGCTGGCCTGGGTCGGTGTGCTGTTCACATTGTTCTGCCTTTATTTTTTCCGCGACCCGGACCGCATTCTGCCGCCGCGCGCCAATGTATTCGTGGCCCCGGCCGATGGCTTGGTGGTTAGCATTGAGCAAGCCGTGCCGCCCGCCGAGCTTGGCCTGACCTCCGCCCCGCGCACCCGCGTCGCCATTTTTCTTTCGGTGCTGGACGTGCATGTAAACCGCGCCCCCATTGCCGGTACGGTGGAGAAAATCGCCTATCATCCCGGCCTGTTCCTCAGCGCCGCCGAGGATAAAGCGAGCGATGACAATGAGCGCAACGCGCTGTTGCTGCGCCTGCCCACGGGTGAGGACGTGGTGGTGGTGCAAATCGCCGGGCTTATCGCCCGCCGTATTTTGTGTGAGGCGCGGGAAGGCCAGACCCTGGCCGCGGGCGAGCGCTTCGGCATCATCCGCTTCGGCAGCCGGACCGATTTGTACCTGCCAGAGGGCTGCGCGCCGCTCATCGCAGTGGGCCAGCGCATGATCGGCGGCGAGACCGTGATCGCCGAGCTGCCCGGCGCCGCATGACACCGCGCCGCCGCCTGCCGCGCCGCCAGCGCTTTTCCGGGCAAAGCTTCAACCGCATGCTGCCCAACCTGATGACGCTGCTAGGCCTCTGCATTGGGCTGTCATCCATCCGTTTTGCCATGGATGGCAAATTCAGCACGGCGGTTTTTGCCTTGGCCGCATCGATGGTCATAGACGGGCTCGATGGCCGCATCGCGCGCATTCTCAAGGCCACATCGCGTTTCGGCGCGGAATTCGACTCGCTCTCCGATTTTCTCTGCTTTGGCGTTGCTCCGGCGCTCATCATTTACATGTGGTCGCTTGCGCCCTGGGGTGGCATTGGTTTCTTGCCGCCGCTCATTTTCGCCTCGGCCATGGCGTTGCGCCTGGCACGTTTCAACGCGGCGCTGGACAGTGCGCCCAAAGCGGCCTTCGCCTATAATTTCTTTACTGGCGTACCGGCTCCGGCTGGCGCGGCCTTGGCTCTGTTTCCGCTTTTCGTGGGGCTGGAGGCCCAGGACATTCACGCTGTTTGGTTATGTAACTTGGTGGCCTATCCGCTGTTTTCAGGCGCCGTCCTGGTTGTAACTGGGCTGCTCTGCGTTTCAACCCTGCCAGTCTGGAGCTTCAAGAACTTCAAGATTCCCACAGCCGGAATTTTGCCGCTTTTGCTGGGTGTCGTCGTGTTCGCCGCGCTTATCTTCGCCGATCCGTTTCTCGCCGGTGCGCTCATCGTTATCGCCTATGTCGTCATGCTGCCTTTCTCGCTCCGCAGTTACCACAAACTTGCGCGCCAAGCCGAGGAGCGGCGTGCGGCAGCCGAGACGGTCGATCCCTGAAAAACACGCCTAGATTGAATATTATTGCAACAATATGCTCGTTTTGGTAGTTTTACTTACCCCTTAACGACCGCCAATGCAGGCATATGTCCGGCACCATCATCACCACTATGTCCTCGCTCGGCCTCACACTCAGTGGCACGAGCCAGCCCGCAATCACCATTGCCGCCACGGGCTCGCTTGAGCCTCCATCTGGCCCGGCCATCTATGCTGCGGTACCGCATTGGCGCCTGTTCAACCAGGGCAATATCATCAGCGGCGGGGCGTCTGGCATATACCTTCAATCTGGTACGGCTTATCTGGCCAATCAGGGGTATGTTGGCGGGCTTACCGGTATTCAGGGCTATATCACCCTGCAAAATACTGGGCAGGTTACAGGCCGTACCGGGGCGGGTATTGCCGGTATGGGCAATATCGTCAATCGCGGTACCATATCGGGCACATGGCATGGTGCCTCTGGCGTGGTATTTTCCAGTGGCACCATCGTTAACGGCCGTGTTGGCCAGGTGCGCGGGGCGTATCAGGGTGTGCGTATCTCCGGCGCTGGCAGCATTACCAATCTTGGCACCATAGAAGGCGGGCAAGGGGCGGGGGTGGTTCTGGGCGCCGGCGTGCTGATGAATGGGGCAAGCACGGTCCAAACCGCGCGCATTTACGGCCATTCCGGTGGTGTCAGCCTGACGGCAGGTGGCACCATCTTCAATTATGGCCAAATTTCGGGCTTCAACGGCATCTATGCGGCTACGGGCACGGTTGAGAATACTGGTCTTGTTTCTGGTGGCGCGTCCTTAAAACTGGCCATCCCTTTTGCGGGATATACCTATGCGTCCGGTGCTGGTGTTATTCTCGCGGATGGCACGTTGCGCAATGGCGGCACTGTGCTGGGTGGCGGCATCCCCGCTTTTCCCGGGGTCGCTGCCGGTACGGCGGGCACAGGGGCCGTACTCAATGCGGGCTTCATCATCAACACAGGCAGCATCGCCGGTGGCGTTGCTACGGGCGCCGCACTTACGGGCGGCAATGGCGTGACGGCCAATGCTGGCACGCTTGATAATAACGGCGAGATTGCAGGCGGAGCCGCCTACAAGGGTGGTAATGGGGTGATGCTGCTTTCCACCGCCTACGCGCAGAATAGTGGTACCATTCAGGGTGGAAGCGGCACGTTTGGGGGGGCGGGCGCGTGGCTGCAGGGCGGCACCCTGGTTAATTCGGGCAGTTTGTCCGGCGGGACGGGCACAAGCTGGAGCTGGTCGCCCGGCTTGGCAGCGGGGGCTGTCATCTATACCGGCCTGCTTATGAATGCGGGCAATATCACTGGTGGCGCGCAGCAGCATATTGGCGCAGATCTCGGCGCGGGCACGCTCAGCAACGCGGGCACCATTTCCGGTGCCACCGGCATTTTGGAACAATCCGGCCTCATTGCAAATACCGGCCTCATACAGGCCAGCGCGGTTGGGGTGGAACTCTGGAACGGCGTGCTCACCAATGCCGGAACAATTTCTGGCCCTTATGCCGTTTACATGGCCGCCGCGGCGCAAACCCTGGTGGCGGATCCCGGCGCCAGCTTCCAGGGTAAGGTAGCTGCCCATGGCGGTGCCACGCTTAATCTCGCCGGCGGCACGGGCATGCTGGATATGGGCACGAGCTTCTCCGGCTTCGGCGCCATTACCTTCAGTCCGGCCGGTCATTGGACGCTCGCGGGCGGCCTGCCCCAGCTTACGGGTGGTGAAGTCATAACCGGCTTCACACAGGGCGATACGCTGGAGCTGGAGGACTTCACCGCTAGCGCCGCCGCTTATGTGCCTGGTGTGGGGATGGAGCTGTCCAACGGCACCAGCATCGTCACCATCAGCATTGCCACAAGCGGCCTTATTGTCACGCCCAATGCCTTGGGCACGCGCATTGCCATCTGTTACGTTCAGGGCACGCGCATTACCACCGCCCAGGGAGAACGCGCCATCGAGGAATTGGCCATAGGCGATGTGCTGCCCACGCATTTTGGCTGTATGCAACGCATAAAATGGATAGGCCGTCAGAGCTTTACCGCGGCGGCGCTGCAAGGCGCCCGCGCCCGCGCGCCCATCCGCATCATGGCCAATGCACTTGACCCCAATATGCCCAAGCGCGACCTGTTTATTTCCCCGGGTCATTCCATTCTACTCAACGGCAGGCTCATTCTCGCCAAACACCTGCTCAACGGATTGACCATTACCCAGCCTGAACCGGTGCGGGACGTGACCTACCATCTCATCGAGTTCGCCACGCATGATTGCATTCTCGCCGAAGGCGTCTGGGCTGAGAGCTTTGCCGATGGACCCGGCTTGCGCGCCAATTTTGATAACCAGGCAGATTTTTACAAGCTCTACCCTGGCCATACAGAGCCCGAAACCGTAAAACTCTGCGCCCCCCGTCCAGAACAAGGCCCGGAACTGGCCGTGGTTTTACGCGCCGTGGCGGCGCGTGCAGGCTATTTTCATCCAGGCGCTTTGCGCGGGTTTATTGAACATATTGAAGGCCGCCATGTGGAAGGCTGGGCGCAGGATGCGGCCTGGCCTGATTTGCCGCAAATTCTTCAAGTCTGGGCTGATGGCGAGGTTCTTGGCGAGGCGTTTGCCTGCCAGTACCGCGAAGATTTGGCGGCAGCGGGGATTAGCCAAGGCCGTGCCCACTTCATTTTTACCGCGGACCGGGATTTTTCCAGCAACAGCCTGCGTGTATGCCGTCTGACCGATGGCGCGGCGCTGCCCCGGCTTTTCTAGAGCGAGCTGGCTTGAGATGCGCTCGCTTTGCGCGCGATCCGAACGTCTGAATCGCGCCCTCCTTCATTGATTGAGAGCCGGATTCAGATTTCAGGCCGGATCACGTTGTGATCCGGTCTAAAATCATCCGGCTCTAGCACTACTTTGGCATATTATTGAGTTCTGTTATTTTTTAGGATTCCCGAATCGGCTTTTGACTGATTCATGGGTGGTCGGCATTGACGAGGCTGACCATGGCGCCCCCGCGATTGGACTGG
>JAKBCH010000148.1 GCA_021808055.1 Pseudomonadota bacterium
CCGGTCGAGGTCCCAGCCATCCTTGTTGTCGATGACCTCCTGCAATTTGGCCTGTTCGGCCAGCAAATCGTTCATCCTGTCGTCGTCCATCGGCTCCATGAACGCTTCGGAGATTTCGTTGAAGCGGGCGAGGGCTGCGCGCACTTCCTGGAAGGCTTCGGCGACGTTCTCGCCGACGTTTTTGGTGGGGTCGAGCTGCGGCTCCTGCGCCAGATAGCCGATCTTCACACCTTCCGCCGCCCAGGCCTCACCGCCATATTCGGTCTCGATGCCCGCCATGATCTTCAGCAGCGTGGATTTGCCAGCACCGTTCACGCCCAGCACGCCGATCTTCACCCCCGGCAGGAAGGAGAGGGTAATGCCCTTGAAAACCTCGCGCCCGCCCGGATAGGCTTTGGTGAGGTCTTTCATCACATACACATACTGATAAGCGGCCATGGGCAAATCCTGATAAACGCGGTTGCCCAGGGTATAGTTGCGCTGCCCAGCAGCGGCAACAGGGGCGGGTCGCCAGCTTTACCGCGCGGCGATCACGGCGGCGGCGCCGGCCATCATCCCCGCACTCGTCCGGTTTGCAATCCGCATGGCTTTCGGGCTTTGCAGTAACCGGCGGGCGCGCAGGGCAATGAAGCTCCAGGTGAGATCCGTGGCGGAAAGCACGCAGAACAATGCCGCCATCAAAATCGCCCAGCGGGTAAGGGTAACGTGCTTCACATCGATAATGGTCGGCAGGAGTGCGAGGTAGAACACCATGATCTTCGGGTTGCCCAGCGTCACCATCAGCCCCGTGCCGAACATGTGCAGCGGCCGGCGGCGGGGCAGGGCGGCATCGGCGATGTTCACCGGCGCGCGCCACATCCGCCAGGCAAGGTAGAGCAGATAGGCGACACCGGTAAATTTCAGGATAACAAAGACCACCGCGAAGCTCTGCGCCAGGGCAGAAAGCCCAAGGAACGTCACGGTGAGCCAGATGGCTTCGCCCACCCACATTGCCGCCAGAAAGGGCAGCACGTCGCGCAGGCCATTGGTGAGAATGCGCGAGACAAGGGCGGCGATGCTGGGCCCCGGCGCCCCGGCCATGATGGCCAGGGCGACGCAGAAGATCATGAGCTCGGAAAAACTCATGACACACTCGCGGTGATCAGATGAATGCTTGCCGCCAGCCTCACGCCGCCATTCGTCACCTCCGCATAGCCTGGCAGTGCGGCGCGGATGGTTTCATAAGCCGTCTGGCGCTGGGCCGGGCTGGCCTGTTTTTCATCCAGCAGCGCTCCGGCCGGTCCCATCATGCACGCCACACGGGCCTCCGCATCCAGCGAAACCCCATGCAAATGCACCGTTTGCGCCTGCACTTTGGCGTTCTTCCAGCCCGCCTGCTCAAGGACCGACAACACATAAGCTGCGTCGTCAAAAGCCAGCGGGCCGGGGGCGCGCGGTATGCGCGATGCGCCAGGACCAAGCAAAGCCTCGACCAAATGCAGGGGCACCGCCCAATGCAGGTTATCCTGAATCGGCGCCCAGGCCGCCGCCGCCAGCCGCGCCCCCGGTGCCGCGCTAAGGCGTAAATTGGCAAAGGCCGCCACGGGATCTTCGAAAAACATCACCCCGAAGCGCGAGATCAGCGCATCAGCCGGGGGTGAGAAAACCTCCGTCTGCGCATCACCCACCATGAATTCAAGATTGGCCGCGCCATTTCTTGCAGCCAGGTCGCGCGCGGCCTCTATCATCGGGGCGGCGATATCGACGCCCAGAACATGCCCTTTTGGCCCCACTTTGCGTTCCGCATCCAGGCTGGTGAACCCGACACCACAGCCGACATCCAGCACGCGTTCGCCCGGTAGCAGCGCAGCGGCGGCAATCACGACATCGTTCACCGGTGCCAGGCGCGCTTCCATGGCGCCGCCAAACGCTAGCCATTTCGGTGCCGCGACCCCGCTCCAATAGGCTCTCTGCTTGTCATTGGCCATGCCAGTCTGTCTCCTGAATGCCTGCGGCGGCAGCTTGTCCGCTCGCCCAAGCCCATTGGAAGTTATATCCGCCAAGCCATCCTGTCACGTCCACCGCCTCACCGATGAAATAAAGCCCCGGCACGGTTCTGCTGGCGCAATGGCGCGAGCTCAGCCCCGTCGTATCCACCCCGCCTGCCGTCACCTCAGCTTTCACAAAGCCTTCAGTGCCGGTGGGCGTGAATTCAAAACGGTTCAGCTTCACTCCCAGCCCGCGCAGGGTCCTGTCTGGCAAATCCGCCAGATTACCCGGATGCGCCTCGGCCAAATGCGCGGCGAGGCGGGCGGGCAGATGTTCAGCCAGCACGGCTTTCAGCCCCGCCTTTGGCCGGGCGCGCTTGGCGGCGGGCAGCGCCTCTTCCATGCGCGTGCCCGGCATGAAATCCACGAAAAAACTCTCCCCAGGCGCAAGATAAGACGAGATTTGTAGCACCGCCGGGCCAGAAAGCCCGCGATGGGTAAACAGCAAATTCTCCACAAATTGCGCTTTGCCGGCCTGCGTGGTCACCGATGCGCAAACCCCCGCCAGCGCGCTTATCCAGGCTGCCTCAAACGTCAGCGGCACCAGAGCCGGACGCGACTGCACCACCGCATGTCCGAATTGCCGCGCCAGCCGATAGGCAAAATCCGAAGCACCCAGCTTTGGAATCGATAAACCCCCTGTTGCCACCACGAGATTTTTGGCGCGGAAAATCCCCTTATCCGTCTCCACCCGGAAGCTGCCGTCATGCGCCACCTCCCCGATGCTCACCCCGCAGCGCAGTGCCGCCGGTTCCATCCGCGCCAGCAGCAGCTCGACAATCTGCCGCGCCGGGCCATCGCAGAACAGCTGCCCCAGCGTTTTCTCGTGCCAGGCAATGCCCGCTTTTTCCACCAGCGCCAG
>JAKBCH010000044.1 GCA_021808055.1 Pseudomonadota bacterium
GAAGCGTTCTGTACGTATTCAAAGAAATACACCATAACGCTTCTCAACAATCATATGAATAGAGCAATGCCCTACCATCAATCATCACCCAATCCCCTCACAGAGACCAGTACCACACCACATAATGATGCAGCAGAAACGCCACCAGCGTATCCCTTCCCAAACTATATAATTGTCAAAGATCAAAAACCCAAAGAACAAAACGACGGGCCAAATCCCCCGTCGCGAAGCGCATCAGATTAACCTCTCACCACCTCGAAATCAAGTCCGAAGCGGCGCTCGGTGGAGGCAGCATCTATTCCCGTCAGCAAAATCCGTCAACCCGGGGAGGATCGCAAAACCGCCCAAAAGTCATATTTTTCTGACAATCATATGATTTTATTGATAAAAATTTCTCAATTCCACCGTGTTGCAGCACATCCCGCCCGCCGCGCGGCAAAAACATCGCCGCGCCGGGCAATATCCGCCCCGGCCCGGCATACCGACAAACTAACCGCCGCGCGCACGCGCGCGGCACGAATCGTAAAAAAAACCCTTCCCGGCACCGCTGCCAGGATAGGGTCTCGTATCGTCCATCGCCAGGCGCCCTGGCTCAACCCGCCAGCCGGTCCTCCGTCAGGGTCAGAATCGCGTGGCCCAGCGTGATATGGCACTCCTGTACCCGCGCAGTGTCCGTGTCCGGCACCACAATCGCCAGGTCACACAGTGCCAGGGCCGGCCCGCCATCATTTCCCAGCAATCCAACCGCGGTTATCCCCATCTCCCGCGCCACCCGCAGCGCCCCCAGCACATTGGGAGACCTGCCGGAGGTGGTGATGCCAAACAGCACATCCCCCGCCTGGCCCAACCCCTGGAGCGGGCGCGAGAACATTTCCCCGGCGCCAAAATCATTCACCACCGCCGTCACGGCCGAGGTATCCAGCGCCAGCGTCATGGCCGGCCAGGAGGGGCGCGGCACTGCGCTGCGCAGCCTTATCACCCACTCCGTGGCCAAATGCTGGGCATCCGCCGCCGAGCCGCCATTGCCACAAAAAATCAGTTTCTTGCCCGCCCGCATCGCGGTCTCGCAGGCGTCCACAATAGCCAAAACTGGCCCGGCATTCTCAGCCAAAGCCAGTTTCAGTTCCGCCGAGCGCCGCAGCATCGCCGCATAGCGCCCAGCCTCGTCTTTATCGTTAGACATGTAAAATCCCGCCTCGTTTCTGGCGGGATGTATAGGCTTGGCGCCGCTAATGCGCTACCCAGCCACCATCGATGGAAAGCGGCACGCCGGTAATCGTTGCCGCGCCATCAGAGCACAAAAACACTGTCAGCGCGCCAATTTCCTCCGGGGTGGAGAATTTCAGCATTGGCTGCGTCTCCTGCAGCATCTTCTTCTTCTCGGTGTCAACATCGGTGCCGGCTTCCTTGGCGCGGTCCTCGAGCTGTTTTTCCACCAGCGGCGTCAACACCCAGCCCGGGCATATGGCGTTTACCGTAATGCCATCATTGGCCAGTTCCACGGCCGCCACTTTTGTTGCCCCCACAACACCATGCTTAGCCGCCACATAGGCAACCTTGTGCGGGCTCGCCACCAAACCATGCGCAGAGGCAATGTTAATAATGCGCCCCCAGCCGTTTTTCTTCATACCCGGAATAGCCGATTTCATGCCATAAAACACCGCCGAGAGGTTGAGCGCGATAATCTGGCTCCATTTCGCCTCTGGAAACTCCTCGACCGGCGCAGTGAATTGGATGCCGGCATTGTTAACCAGAATATCCAAGCTCCCCAGCGTGCTCTGCGTTTTCGCCACCAATTCGGCCACACCTGCGGGCGTGCTCAAATCGGCGCCATCATAGCCCACCTTCACGGAAAACTCCTGGGCCATATCCGCGCGCAACTTTTCAATATCACCGGCATCGCCAAAGCCATTCAGCATAATACTGGCTCCTTCCGCCGCCAGCGCCCTTGCAATGCCATGCCCAATTCCACTGGTTGAACCAGTTACCAGCGCCACCTTGCCCTTCAATGCCATACTCATTCTCCCTTACTTCGTTTCCGCAAGATAATCATGCAATACCCGCCCATAGGGCAGTGTCAAATTCACCTTAAAATGCATTCCGCCGAGAATCTTGCGTACCGGCAAATCTGCCAGGCGGCAGTTCACATGCGGCACCAGGTGCAGGCGGGCATCGCCGGCAAAAGCAAATTTTACTTCGATATCCGACAAATTGTAACCGATTAGCTGCGCGATCGCCGGCTTGCCATCCACCCCTGGCAGCCACTTCAAATTCACGCTCAACTTCTTCAACGCCGTTACCAGCTCGGCCGGGTCCACGGGCTTTTCCTTATACACCATCGTGCCAAGCGCCACACGCTCTTCATCGTAATAAAGTGTACCTGTCAAAGTCTCATGGATCACTTTCAGCCGTGGCACGCCGTATTTTTTCGGAAACCCCCAAATCTCCCGCCCTCCCGTCGTCGGCGCCTCATCATCCAGATACATCATCACGGAATAATTACATGGCTCGCCATTATACAGTGCGGCAATACTGCAGCCGCTTTCCTCATAATCGCCAAATCCGGTGGAATCCGGCATCTTCATCCATTCATAGGCCACGCGGTTACCATCAGGCACCAGCGGCTCGGGCAATAAAGCACGCAAAACCTCTGGATCGGTCTCATAATTGATGATCAGATACTCACGCCCCTGAAACCGGTACGGCCCTTTCGGATAACTCGGCGAGGCAAGCGGCATTGAGCTGGCATTCAAAATTTCGTCACGAGTCATGCTAATTCCTCCAGATGCTACCCATATGTAGAAAGGATTGCCCGAACTTCCATATGATTTTCATATGACGCCTTCACGCGCCCGCTTGTTTATGAGACAAACCCGGCCAAGGAGACCAGCCACATGGACATGTTGAGCGAAGCCCGAACCACGCCAACCCTTACCACAAAGCGCCACAGCAAACCCATCGCCCCCATCCCCCGCCCAAAAGGCTGCGACGGCATTGGGCTTGTCTTGCAGGGCGGCGGCGCACTTGGCGCTTACCAGGCTGGCGTGTACCAGGCCCTCCACGAAGCCGGGCTGGAGCCGGACTGGGTCGCCGGTGTCTCCATCGGCGCCATCAATTCCGCCATCATCGCCGGCAATAAGCCGGAAGACAGGCTGAACAAACTTCAGCGCTTCTGGCTCGACATCACGGCCCGCGACCCCTACACAATGTGGCCGGAAGGCGATGCCGCGCGCGGCTGGCGCAATATGTTCTCGGCCATGAACGGCATCCTCTTCGGCCAGCCGGGCTTTTTCCGCCCACGGCCCTATTCCGGCTTTTTTGCCCCGCGCGGCTCGCACCACGCCACCTCGATGTACGATACCGCGCCGCTGCACCACACCCTGCACAAAGTGGTCAATTTCGACCTCATCAATAACGGCCCTATGCGCTTCGCCGTCGGCTCAGTCGAGGTCACCAACGCCAATTTCGAATATTTCGACAATCAGGAAACCGAAATCGGCCCGGAACACATCATGGCCTCGGGCGCCCTGCCGCCTGGTCTGCCCATGGTACGCATCGGCCATCATTATTATTGGGATGGCGGCCTCGTCTCCAACACGCCGCTGCAGCACCTGCTCGATAATCTCGGCTGCAAAAACATGCTCATCTTCCAGGTGGATCTTTTCTCGGCTGTTGGCGAGCTACCGCGCGACATGCCAGAAGTGTTATCCCGCCAGAAAGACATACAATATTCCTCGCGCACCCGCAGCACCACGGACCATTTCCTGCAAGTGCACCGCCTACGCCAGGAGCTGCGCGAGGCGCTGCAGCTCATCCCCAACGAGAAGCTGACAGAAGAGCAACGCGCCCAGAAGGCCACGCTGGAGCGCCTGCCCGAAATCAATATCATGCAGCTCATTTACCGGCAAAAAGCCTATGAGGGCGACGCCAAGGACTATGAATTCAGCCGCCTTTCCATGAAGGAGCATTGGCGCACCGGCTATTTCGACACGCGCAACACACTGGCCCACGCCGAATGGCTGGAATTCTCCGGCGCAGGCGGTATACGCGCCTTCGACATCCACCGCAGCGGCGGATGAGAGGCTTGCCTCGGCCCGGCGCCCCATGGCAACCAGGGTGCCCGGCCAGTGGAGTTGAAGCGTGAGTGACCTTTTCGAGAATAGCCCCGCCCAAAATAGTTATGGCGCGGCCCATATCGAGGTGCTGGAAGGCCTCGAACCCGTCCGCCGCAGGCCTGGCATGTATGTTGGCGGCACGGACGAAACCGCGCTGCACCACCTGGCCGCGGAAATCCTCGATAATTCAATGGACGAAGCCGTCGCCGGGCATGCCACAATCATCGAGATGAGCCTGGAACCGGGCAATACGCTCTCGATTCGCGATAATGGCCGCGGCATCCCCGTAGATCCGCATCCTAAATTCCCTAAAAAATCGGCCCTGGAAGTCATCCTCACCACCCTGCACTCGGGCGGCAAATTCTCCGGCAAGGCCTACGCCACCTCGGGCGGCCTGCACGGCGTCGGCTCCTCGGTGGTCAACGCCCTCTCCAGCAGCTTCACGGCCGAGGTCGCGCGCGACAAAAAACTCTACCGCCAGGAATTCTCCCGAGGCCTGCCCAAAACCAAGCTCATTGAGGCCGGTGCCGCCCCCAACCGCCGCGGCACCACCATCCGCTTCACGCCCGACACCGAGATTTTCGGCCCGCTCAAATTCTCGCCCGCGCGTCTTTATAAATTATGCCGCAGCAAGGCCTATCTCTTCCGCGGCGTGCGCATCCGCTGGTCTTGCGACCCCAGCCTGCTTAAGGCCGATTCGGATATCCCCGCCCAGGCCGAACTGCATTTTCCCGGCGGGCTGCGCGATTCGCTGGCCGCTGAGTTGGGGGGCGCCCCCCTTGTCTTGCCCGAAATCTGGGCTGGCGAAGCCAAGTTTCCCTCCAGCAATGGGCAGGATCAAGGCAAGCTGGAATGGGCACTGGCCTGGACCGAGCAAGATGATGCGGCCATCGACACTTATTGTAATACCGTTCCCACCCCGCTGGGCGGCACGCATGAGGCCGGCATGCGCGCCGCATTGCTGAAGGGCCTGCGGGCCTGGGCCGAAACACGCGGCAATAAGCGCGGCGCGGCCATTATCGCGGACGATGTGCTGGGCAGCTTGCGGGCCAAACTCTCCCTCTTCATCCGCGACCCTCATTTTCAGGGTCAAACCAAGGAAAAACTCACCTCGCAAGATGCCACGCGCCTCGTGGAATCCTCATTGCGCGATAGGTTCGACCATTTTCTCGCGGGCGATCCTGGCAATGCCGATAACCTCCTCGCCTTTGTTATCGACCGCGCGGAAGAACGCCTGCGCCGCAAGGAGCAGAAGGACACCCCCCGCAAATCCGCCACGCGCCGCCTGCGCCTGCCCGGAAAACTGGCCGACTGCGCCACGGAATCCGCCGAGGGCACGGAAATCTTCCTGGTTGAAGGCGATTCCGCCGGCGGCTCCGCCAAGCAAGCCCGCAACCGCAACACCCAGGCCATTCTTCCCCTTAAGGGTAAAATCCTCAACGTTGCATCAGCCTCTGGCGAAAAGCTCAGGCAGAACCAAGAACTTAAGGACCTCATTGAGGCTCTTGGCTGCGGCACGGGCGCCTCCTTCAACCGCGCCGCTCTCCGTTACGAACGCGTCATAATTATGACAGATGCCGACGTGGACGGCGCGCACATCGCATCACTGTTAATGACATTTTTCTATCGCGAGCTACCAGAACTCATCCGCCATGGCCATGTCTATCTCGCCCAGCCACCACTCTACCGCATCGTACAAGGCGCCAAAAGCGTCTATGCCATGGATGACGCCGACCGCGGCCGGAAGATAAAAACCTTTAAGCAAGGGGCAAAGCTGGAAATCAGCCGCTTCAAGGGCCTAGGAGAAATGCCGCCCCATGTGCTGAAGGAAACCACGATGGATCCAGCAAAGCGCACCCTACTCCGCATCATGGCCCCGCCCGAATCCCGCGCCAGCACCTCTGAGCTTGTTGAAAGCCTCATGGGCAAGCGGCCAGAGCTGCGCTTCCAGTTCATTCAGGAAAATGCCGGTAAGGTTATCAATCTGGACATCTGATACCAACGTTCATTGAGCATGACCGTTGGTATGAGCCATACAGCCCGTCAAACGTCATCACACACGTAACCAAACCAGCAACAGAAAAGGCACCACTCCAGCCATGGCATGATCTGCATTGCAAAATATCTTGTTAAATTCTTTTAATCATTAGTAAGCACACAGTAAATTATAACCGTCCAATGCCCCTCTCCAACGGGCATCACAACACGCCATGCCAGCCGCCATGGCATCACCGCGGCGCCGCCTCATTTCAACGAGCGCCCAAAAAAACGGCCCTGGATCACCCCAAGGCCGCCATAACCACTCATATGTTCAAAAACTAGATTTACACAGACTTCTTCAGGGTGGGCGAAGCCTTAAAGCGGACGGTCTTACCGGCCTTCACCTTAATCTCCTCTCCAGTGCGCGGATTGACACCCTTACGCGCCTTGGTTTTGCGCACCGTGAAGGTTCCGAAGCTCGGCAGCGTGAACTTTCCGTTCTTCTTCATTTCCTTAACAATTGCCTCGATCAGATCAGAGGCCGCACGGTTAGCGGCAACGCCCGTAATCTCGGCGGAATTCTGGATAACTTCAGCAATGAATGCCTTCGACATGTCTCAAAGCCTCTTTCATGTTTGTACGTTTTGGCCAGAGAACCGGCGCAAAAACGCTGTTTTCACCGTGAGAACGCGCGGGGCCCCGACTCAAAAGACCAGGTGCGTTGGCAAAGCGTCTAGCGTGCACCTGCGAAAAATGCCAGTAGCCATGATAGGCGCGAAGCAAAAAATATCGCTTTTGGTGTGAAAAATGGTGCCCAGGGGCGGAATCGAACCACCGACACTGCGATTTTCAGTCGCATGCTCTACCAACTGAGCTACCTGGGCACTTGGGTAGCGGGTGCCTAAACTAGCTTGGCCCCTGTTGCAAGCCCGCCCATTGAAGCAATGGTGCTGTCACTGGGAATTGAACCCAGGACCTCTTCATTACCAATGAAGTGCTCTACCCCTGAGCTATGACAGCGCGCGGTGGCCGCCGTATATATCCCCCAGCACGATCACGCAACAGGCCTTGACGCTGCCCCCCCCCTCGGGCTTTGAACATAGCTTATGAAGCCACCCTCTCCTTCCGCAAAACCCGCCCCCGCAGCGGCCGCACGCGCGGCCGCGAAGGCCGAGGCCCTGCGCGCCAACCTGGCCCGCCGCAAGGCGCAAGCCCGCGCCAAAGCCACCCCGCCCATCCCGGAAAAGGAGCAAAAATGCCCGTAATGCCCGACCATTGGATCCGCCGAGAGGCGCTCGAATCGGGCATGATCGAGCCCTTCGTCGAAGCCCAAAAACGCGATGGCGTGGTCTCCTACGGCCTGTCATCCTATGGCTACGATGCGCGCTGCTCCGACCATTTTAAGGTTTTCACCAATGTCGATTCGGCGGTGGTGGACCCTAAAGCATTCAACCCGGCCAGCTTCGTGGACCGCACCGGTCCGGTCTGCATCATCCCGCCCAACAGCTTTGCGCTTACCCATACAATCGAGTATTTCCGCATCCCGCGCGATGTGCTGGTTATCTGCCTCGGCAAATCCACCTATGCCCGGTGCGGCATCATCGTAAACGTCACCCCGCTGGAGCCGGAATGGGAAGGCCAGGTAACCATCGAAATCTCCAACACCACGCCCCTGCCCGCCAAAATTTACGCCGGCGAGGGCATCTGCCAGTTCCTCTTCCTGCAGGGCGAGAGCCCATGCGAAATTTCCTATGCCGATAAATCCGGCAAATATATGGGCCAGCGCGGCGTCGCGCTGCCAAGGATGTAAAATGCACTCGATTCGCATCACTGGCGGCGTGCCGCTCACCGGCACCATCGCCATCTCCGGCGCCAAAAACGCCGCCCTGCCCCTCATGGCCTGCGGCCTGCTCACCGATGAGCGCCTGACCCTCACCAATGTCGCCAAGCTGGCCGACCTCTCAACCATGACGGATCTGCTTTCCCAGCACGGCATCGCGGCAACCGCCAGCGGCCGCACCCTCAGCCTGGGCGGGCGCATCACCAACACCACCGCGCCCTATGAGATCGTCTCCAAGATGCGCGCTTCCTTCCTCGTCCTTGGTCCGCTGCTGGCCCGCGCGGGCGAAGCGCGCGTGTCTCTCCCCGGCGGCTGCGAAATCGGCACCCGGCCGGTCGATCTGCACCTGAAAGGGCTGGAAGCCATGGGCGCGGAGATGAAGCTCGATGGCGGTTATATCAATGCCAGCGCCCCCCAGGGCCTCCAGGGCACCAGCTTTGTATTCCCTTTCGTCTCCGTCGGCGCCACCGAAAATCTGCTCATGGCCGCCGCCTTGGCCAACGGCGTCACCACCCTTAAAAACGCGGCGCGCGAGCCAGAAATCACCGATCTCGCCACCTGCCTCACCGCCATGGGCGCCAAAATCGAGGGTATCGGCACAGACACGCTGGTCATCGAAGGCGTGCAATCCCTGCATGGCGCGACCCACGCCATCCTGCCCGACCGCATCGAGGCTGGCACCTATGCCTGCGCCACAGCCATCACCGGCGGCGATGTATTCCTCGAAAATGCTCGCGCCGCGGACCTTGCCGCCGTGCTGTCCGTGCTGCAGCAGGCCGGCGTCATCGTCACCGAGGCGGAAAACGGCCTGCGCATTGCCCGCGCCAACGGGCTGCACGGGGTGGATGTCATGACCGAGCCCTTCCCCGGCTTCCCGACCGACATGCAAGCCCAGTTCATGGCCCTCATGGCCGTGGCCGATGGCGCGTCAATGATCACCGAGACCATCTTCGAGAACCGTTTCATGCATGTGCCAGAACTCAACCGCATGGGCGCGCGTATCAACGTCCACGGCACCTCTGCCATCATTCGCGGCGTACCCAAGCTCTCTGGCGCTCCAGTCATGGCAACCGACCTGCGCGCCTCCTTCTCATTGGTTCTCGCCGCCTTGGCCGCCGAGGGCGAAACCACCATCGCGCGCGTGTACCATCTCGATCGCGGTTATGAATCGGTGGAGCAGAAACTCGCCGGCTGTGGTGCCCGGATTGAGCGGGTGCAGTAACCACCCATCCTTGCCATGCTCCCGGGCATCGCGCGAAGGCTACCTGTTGCTACATTACGGCCCATGGACAGCTTTAACCTCTCCATATCCTAAAATCGCCCTGCGCCGGCCTTTTTCAGCCTGCTGGACGCGCAAAAACTCCGCGCCAGCCTCACCCTGTTCACTCACGCCTAACGAGACCCGCTTTTCCCGCACGCCCGCGCGCATTTTTTCGGCGGCGTCCAGGACCATGGCACCATCACCATGCTCACCAACGCCTAGCCTCATCATCCCAGCTCGACAATCTTGATACGCTTGCCCTGCGCCGAAAGCGCGATCTCACCCCTTATCAGCCGTAGCGCATTCTCGCCAAACATCTCCCGCCGCCAGCCTTCCAAAATCGGGTTCGGCGTGTGCTCATCCAAAGCCAGCGCCTCAATCTCCTCGCTGCCCGCCACCAGCCGCGCCGCCACGTTGTTCTTTTCCGCCGCCGCATTCAGCAGCACTTTCAGCAACGCCACCAAGGCCGGCGAGGCCCTTGGCGCATCGCGCGGCCGCTCCACCCTGGGCAAATCGCCCTCGCCCAATGCTTTGGTCTGCGCAATCGCCGCCAGCAACGAAACCCCGGATTTCCCATTGGCAAATCCGGCGGAAACCCCGCGCGCCCTTGTCAGCGCCTCGGCATTATCCGGCGCCAAAGCCGCAATTTCGAGTATCTGCTCATCCTTCAACAACCGCCCGCGCGGAATATTGATCCTCTGCGCCTCACGCTCGCGCCAGGCGGCTATGGCCTGCACCAAGGCAATCTGCCGCCGGTTATTGGTCCGCAGCTTCAGCCGCTCCCAAGCCCTGGCCGGGTCCACCACATAGGTTTCAGGCAAGGCCAGCACAGCCATTTCTTCCGCCACCCAGCCCAGCCGCCCTTCCGTCCGCAACCTGGCGGCAAGTTTTTCATACACAACCCGCAAATGCGTCACATCCGCCGCGGCATAATCAATCTGCGCCTTGGTCAGTGGCCGCGCCGACCAGTCGGAGAAACGGTGCGCCTTGTCGATATGCCCTCCGGTGAGCGCCTGCACCAGCGAATCATACCCCACCTGGTCGCCAAACCCCGCCACCATGGCCGCCACCTGGGTATCGAACAAATTCTCCGGCACCGCGCCAAATAAATGCAGGAAAATCTCCACATCCTGGCGGCAGGCATGAAATACCTTCACCATGTCCGGCCTGGCCAGCAGCCGCCCCAGCGGGGCCAAATCCATGCCCCCGGCCTGCGCATCCACCACCGCCACATCATGGCTGCCGGCCACTTGCACCAGGCAAAGCTCGGGATAATAAGTCTTTTCCCGCATAAATTCGGTATCAACCGTAATAAAGGCCTCGCCCTCCAGCCGGGCGCATAATGCAGCCAGGGCTTCGGCGGTGGTGATGAATTGGGTCTCGATCTCGCTCATGCCATCTCCCATAATCCGCCCCCGGCTTGACAGGAAGAAGGCCAAGGTTTCTTTCCGCGCCATGGAACAGATTCACGCCTATCGCACTCATAATTGCGCCGCCCTCCGGGCTGGCGATATCGGCCAATCCGCCCGCCTGTCCGGCTGGGTTCATGCCAAGCGCGACCATGGCGGTCTGCTGTTCGTCGACCTGCGCGACCATTTCGGCCTCACGCAATGCGTCTTCCCCTCCGGCTCCCCCGGCTTCGCGGCCATCGAGCGCATCCGCGTCGAGTCGGTCATCACCGTCACCGGCCAGGTGGTCGCCCGCGCCCCGGGCACCGAGAACCCCAAGCTCCCCACCGGCGAGGTGGAGCTGCGCGTCGAGCGTCTGGAGCTGCAATCCGGCGCCGATGTGCTGCCCATCCAGGTGGCGGGCAACGAGCATTTCCCGGACGAGCTGCGCCTTAAATACCGCTTCCTCGACCTGCGCCGTGAGCAGGTCCACAAAAACATCATGCTCCGCGCCGGGGTCATCACCTCCTTCCGCCGCCGCATGACCGAGGCCGGATTCACCGAGTTCCAAACCCCCATCCTCACCGCTTCCAGCCCAGAGGGCGCGCGCGACTTCCTCGTTCCCGCCCGCAACCATCCGGGCAAGTTCTACGCGCTCCCGCAGGCGCCGCAGCAATTCAAGCAGCTCCTCATGGTGGCGGGGTTCGACCGCTATTTCCAAATCGCCCCCTGCTTCCGCGACGAAGCCTCCCGCGCCGACCGTTCCCCGGGCGAGTTCTACCAGCTCGATTTCGAGATGAGCTTCGTCACGCAGGAAGACGTGTTCAACACCATCGAGCCGATCCTGCACGGCGTGTTCGACGAGTTCGCGAATGGCCGTGATGTCGGCGCCCGCCCTTCATCCGCATCCCCTACGATGAAGCCTTGCTGAAATATGGCTCGGACAAACCCGACCTGCGCAACCCCATCATCATCTCCGATGTCACGGAAGCCTTCCGCGGCTCCAGCTTCGGCCTGTTCGCCAAAATCATCGACGGCGGCGGCATCGTCCGCGCCATCCCAGCACCGGGCGCCGGTGGCAACCCACGCTCCTTCTTCGATAAGCTGAATGAATGGGCCCGTTCCGAGGGGGCTGGAGGCCTCGGCTACATCACCTTTACGGAAGCCGGCCCGCAAGGCCCCATCGCTAAAAACCTCTCTCCAGAGCGCGTCGAAGCCATCCGCGAAGCCTGCGGCCTGAAAGCGGGCGATGCCGTGTTCTTCGCCGCCGGCAAGGCGCTGGACGCCGCCAAATTCGCCGGCACCGTCCGCACCAAGCTCGGCAACGATCTCGGCCTCATCAAGGCGGGTGAGTTCAAATTCTGCTGGATCGTCGATTTCCCGATGTACGAGTATGACGAGGAGCTGAAGCAGGTCGTGTTCTCGCACAACCCCTTCTCCATGCCGCAAGGCGGGCTGGCGGCGCTGGAAAACCAGGACCCGCTCACCATCAAGGCGTTCCAGTACGACATTGTCTGCAACGGCATCGAGCTGTCCTCCGGCGCCATCCGCAACCACCGGCCGGACATCATGCTGAAAGCCTTCGAGATCGCGGGCTACGGCCCGGAAGAGGTGGAATCCCGCTTCGGCGGCATGCTCAACGCCTTCCGCTACGGCGCCCCGCCCCATGGCGGCTCCGCCCCGGGCATAGACCGCATCGTCATGCTCCTGGCTGACGAGCCCAACATCCGCGAAGTCATCGCCTTCCCCCTAAACCAGCAAGGTGAAGACCTGATGATGGGCGCGCCCGCCCCAATACCCGCCGCAAGGCTGAAGGAGCTTTCCATAGCTCTGTCCCTGCCGCCGAAAATCATGAAATCCTAAATCAAACCATGCCCGGGTCCACCCGGCCGCCCCGATTGGCCGCCATGCTCCCGGCAGCTCAGCCTGCTTCCCGCTCCGGCACAACGTGTCCCGCCACTTCCAGAAACCGCGCCAGCACGGGCGCGGTATCGTCGCGGCGCCAAATCAGCCCGGTTTCCAGCAACGGCGCGTCCGGCGGTAAATTCACATAGCGCACGCCGGTGCGGGCAAGGTGCCGCAGAGACGCGGGGACAAGCGCCAAACCCAGCCCGGCTGAAACCAGGCTGATGATGGTCTGCATCTGGATGGCAAGCTGGGCGATGTGCGGCTCCGCCCCGTGCGCGCGGTAATAGCCCAGCACCAGATCGTGAAAAGACGGCGCCATGGGGCGCGGGAAGATGAGCAGCGGCATGTCCAGAATATCCCGCGCCCGTAGGCCTTCCGGGCCAGGGCGTAGCCTGCCTTGCGCAATCCAATCCTCCGGCACAGCCGCCACAAGTCTTTCCTGCAGCAGCCGCCGGTAAGCAAAATTGGCGGGCAGCGCATCCACGCTGGGGGCAATGATGATTCCCGCCCGTGCCGCACCCTCCTGCAACAAGCGCAACTGCACATCGCTGGTCGCCTCCGTCAGGGCAATTTCCACATCCGGATACAATGCGGAAAAACGCCGCACCAGCAGCGGCAGCACGGAATAGTCCGCCGTGGAAACAAAAGCGAGCACCAGCCGCCCCGCAGTGCCGGCAATCAGCCTGCGCGCGGTTTCTGCCAGCTCACTTACCCCTTCCAGCGCGGCGCGCGCATGGGGCAGCCAGGCCGCCCCAAATGGCGTGAGCGCCACGCTACGCCTGGTCCGCAGAAACAAGGGCGCGCCCAGCACGCGCTCCAGCGCCTGAATGGACTGGCTAAGCGGCGGCTGCGTCATATTGAGGCGCTGTGCCGCGCGGCCGAAATGGAGCGTTTCCGCCACCGCCAGAAAATGCCGCAACTGCCGCACATCCATCATTATTATATTCTACAACTCAATAAGAGCATAATAATATATTTCATAATCCTCCGGAACAGGCGTACCAAGCACCAAATTCCGCGATTGGAGAGAGTCCATGCCCGCCTACCGTTCACGTACAACCACTCATGGCCGCAACATGGCTGGCGCTCGCGGGTTGTGGCGCGCCACCGGCATGAAGGACGCCGATTTCGGCAAGCCGATCATCGCCATCGCCAACAGCTTCACCCAATTCGTGCCGGGCCATGTGCATTTGCAGAATCTCGGCCAGCTCGTGGCGCGCGAAATTGAGGCCGCAGGCGGCGTGGCCAAGGAATTCAACACCATCGCGGTGGATGACGGCATCGCCATGGGGCATGACGGCATGCTCTACTCCCTGCCCTCGCGCGAGCTGATTGCCGATAGCGTGGAGTACATGGTCAACGCCCATTGCGCCGATGCGCTGGTCTGCATCTCCAATTGCGACAAAATAACGCCCGGCATGCTGATGGCGAGCCTGCGCCTGAACATCCCCACCGTGTTTGTCTCCGGCGGGCCGATGGAGGCCGGCAAGGTGGTGGTGAAAGGTGCCGTGCGCGCGCTGGACCTGGTGGATGCCATGGTAGTGGCCGCCGATGACAGCTATTCGGACGAAGAAGTAAAAGCCATCGAGCGTTCCGCCTGCCCCACTTGCGGCTCCTGCTCCGGCATGTTCACCGCCAATTCCATGAACTGCCTCACCGAGGCGCTGGGGCTTTCCCTGCCCGGCAATGGCTCGGTGCTGGCCACCCATGCCGACCGCGAGAAGCTGTTCCGCGAGGCCGGGCATGTCATCGTGGACCTCGCCCGCCGCTGGTATGAGCAGGACGATGCCAACGCCCTGCCACGCGGCATTGCCGGCTTCAAGGCGTTTGAGAACGCAATGAGCCTGGACATTGCCATGGGCGGCTCCACCAACACGGTGCTGCATCTGCTGGCCGCGGCGCAGGAAGCGCAGGTGGATTTCACCATGGCGGATATCGACCGGCTCTCCCGCCGCGTGCCCTGCCTGTGCAAAGTGGCCCCGGCCAAGAGCGATGTGCATATGGAAGATGTGCACCGCGCCGGCGGCATCATGTCCATATTGGGCGAGCTGGACCGCGCCGGGCTTATCGATTCTTCTCTGCCCACCGTCCATGCGCGCACGCTGGGCGAGGCGCTGGACCGCTGGGACATTACCCGTACCGATAGCGAGGAGGTAAAAACCTTCTTCCGCGCCGCACCGGGCGGCGTGCCCACGCAGGTGGCATTCAGCCAATCCGCCCGCTGGGATGCGCTGGATACGGACCGGCAGAATGGCGTGATCCGCGCCGCCACCCATCCTTTCTCGAAAGATGGCGGCCTTGCCGTACTGTTCGGCAATCTGGCGCCGGAAGGCTGCATCGTGAAAACCGCGGGCGTGGATGAGAGCATCCTCACCTTCCGCGGCACGGCGCGCGTTTATGAGAGCCAGGATGCGGCTGTGTCCGGCATTCTCAGTGGCGAGGTGAAGGCCGGGGAAATCGTGGTCATCCGTTACGAGGGACCGAAGGGCGGGCCGGGCATGCAGGAAATGCTGTACCCGACCAGCTACCTGAAATCGAAGGGCCTGGGCAAAGCCTGCGCGCTGATTACCGATGGCCGCTTCTCTGGCGGCACTTCGGGGCTTTCCATCGGCCATGTGTCGCCGGAAGCGGCGGAGGGCGGGCTGATTGGCCTGGTGGAGACGGGCGATGAAATCCTCATCGACATCCCCAGCCGCGAGGTGAGCCTGAAGGTGGACGAGGCGAAACTGGCCGGACGCCGCGCGGCGATGGACGCAAAGGGCTGGAAACCCGCTGAAGCGCGCAAGCGCAATGTCTCCCCGGCCTTGCGTGCCTATGCCGCCATGACCACCAACGCCGCGCGCGGCGCGG
>JAKBCH010000149.1 GCA_021808055.1 Pseudomonadota bacterium
TGCGGGGCGAACCAGTCCGCCTCCAGCGCAAATCCGTAAGCGGCAAGCTCCTCCAGCGAATCTTTAAAATCCGCTTCGGCATAATGCGGCAGCAGAAATTCATCGTGCAGGCGCGTGCCCCAGCGGACGAGCCTGCGTTCGTAAGGTTTTTCCCAAAATGCGGCGATGGCCGAGCGCATCAGAAGCACCTGGGCGGCGGACATATCCGCGTGCGGCGGCATCTCGAAGGCGCGAAATTCCACCAGGCCACGACGGCCAGAAGCGGAATCGGGCGAGTACATTTTGTCGATACAAAATTCCGTTCGGTGGCCGTTGCCGGTCATGTCGCAAAGGATGTTGCGGAACAGCCTGTCCACCATCCAGGGCGGCGTGTGGCTCTGGCGGCTGGTTTCGCGGAAGGCGATTTCCATCTCGTTGATGCTATCCTGCCGCGCTTCATCGATGCGCGGATGCTGGGAGGACGGACCGATGAACAGGCCCGAGAACAGGAAGCTGAGTGAGGGATGGTTGTGCCAGAACCCCAGCATGGATTTCAGCAGATCTGGCCGCCGCAGGAAGGGCGAATCCGTGGGGGAGGCTGCGCCCATCACCACATGGTTGCCGCCACCCGTGCCGACATGGCGGCCATCCATCATGAATTTCTCCGTCGCCAGCCCCTCCTCGCGCGCGACTTCATAAAGCTGGGCGCTGCGTTCAACGATTTCCGCCCAGTTGGTGGAGGCCGGGATGTTGCATTCGATCACGCCGGGGTCTGGGGTGACGGAAAAATTGATAAGCCGCTCATCCTCTGGCGGCAGATACCCTTCCAGCACCACTTTGCAGCCCAGTTCAGCGGCGGTTTCCTCAATGGCCGCGGTGAGGTGCAGCCAGTCTTCAGCAGCGTAGAGCGGCGGATAGAAAATATGGATTTTGCCCTCCCGCGCTTCCACGCAGAGGGCGGTGCGAACCACGCCGGGCTCCTCTTTCCCCACCACTGGCAGGCTTTGCGGCACTGGGCGGAACGCCTCAATCGCCCCCAGCCCTTCGCCCGGCAGTGCGGGGTAACGCGCCGCTTGCATCGCATCCCGCCGCTGCAACGGCGTTTTGGGCGCGAAGGGATCGGCTTCGAAATCTGGTTCGACATGGTCAGGATCGGCCCAGGGCAGGCTATCCAGCGGCAGGCGCAGGCCGATGGGGCTGTCACCGGGAATAAGAAACATCACATCATCGCGGAAGAACCATTTGCCTGATTGCCAGCGCCGATCACCATCCAGACTGACCCGGCGCAAGGGCAATACTGAGCCGACATTCGCGGAAAGCCCTTGGCCGAACACTTTCGCCAGCCGCGCGCGCTCCAGCGGGTCAACCAGTTTGGCGTCCTCGGCCACCACGTTCGCGGGCAGGCGTTTCTCGCGCCAGAGATAATAATGGACATCCTCATAGGCAGTATTCACCAGGCTGGGATCTATTTGCAGGCGCTCCGCCAGGGCATGGGTAAAAACAATGGTGTCATCGGCGGTGGCGTTGTCCGTGTCGTCGTCTGAGGCCAGAAGAGACGGGTCTTTCCAGACAGGCTCGCCGTCCGCACGCCAATGGGCGTGAATGGCCCAGCGCGGTAGCTGCTCGCCGGGGTAGTGCTTGCCCATGTTGTAGGTAAGTGCAGCACCTTTGCCCCAAAGCGGGGTGAGTTTGCGAATAAGCCGCCCAGCATAAGCGCGCTTGGTGGGGCCCAACGCGTCGATATTCCATTCCGCGCCTTCATGGTCGGTGGCGGAGACAAAAGTGGGCTCGCCGCCCATGGTGAGGCGGACATCCTGTTTAAACAAAGCGCGGTCAACTTCGGCACCGCGAGCCAAAATCTCCTGCCATTGTTTATCGGTATAAGGTTTGGTGACGCGGGGCGTTTCGGAAATGCGGCGCACTTCCATATGGAAGTTAAATTCAGTTTCCGTGCCGTCAGCGGCTGTGAAACCGCCGGAAATGGCGGCGGCGGATTGCGGGGATGGCGTGGCGGCAAGCGGGATATGGCCTTCCCCGGTAAAAAGCCCCGAGGTGGCATCCAGCCCCACCCAACCGGCACCTGGCAGGTAAACCTCGGCCCAGGCATGAAGGTCGGTGAAATCCGCTTCTGGGCCGGCCGCACCGCCATCAACAGGCTTCTGGTCCGCGGTGAGCTGGATGAGATAGCCGGAGACAAACCGGGCCGCATAGCCCAGATGCCGCAGCAAATTCACCAGCAGCCAGGCGGAATCACGGCAAGAGCCTTTGCCCAGTAGCAGTGTTTTGTCCGGCGTGTAAACGCCAGGTTCCAGGCGAACGACATAGGCAACGCATTTTTGTACGATGCTGTTGACCTCGACAAGCATATCCACCGTGCGGGTTTGCTTGCTCTCGAATTTATCCTTCATGCCGTTGATAAACGCTGCGAGCAGCCGCCCGGGCTGGATAAGCCTGCGGAAGGGTGAGAGTTCCTCCGCCAGGATGGGGTCGTAGGTGAAGGGGTAGGTTTCGGCTTCGGGCTCCAGGAAGAAATCAAACGGGTTGATCGTTGCCATGTCGGTCACGACATCCACCGTGACCTCGAAGCTGGTGACACGCTCAGGGAAGACCACGCGCGCGAGGAAATTACCCTGCGGGTCTTGCTGCCAGTTGAGAAAATGCGGTTTGGGCGCAATTTGCAGCGAATAGGAAATGATGGGCGTGCGCGCATATGGGGCCGGGCGAAGGCGAATGGTCTGCGGGCCAAGGGCCACCGGGCGGTCGTATTTATAGGAGGTGCGGTGCGTGATAGCGGCGTGGATGGACATGCAGGCTCCTGAAACTGCGCTTGAATGCAACATGCGCAGCC
>JAKBCH010000150.1 GCA_021808055.1 Pseudomonadota bacterium
GCGATGATGGGTGTTGGCGAGATTTACGTGAATGGCGTTCGCAAAGATGCTACCGTTGCGCTGAACGAAGCCGGGCTTTCGCCGCTGGTGCTGGGGCCGAAGGAAGGGTTGGCGCTGCTGAACGGCACGCAATTCTCCACCGCCAATGCCCTGGCCGGGTTGTTCGAGGCCGAGCTGAATTTCCGTTCGGCTTTGGTGACCGGCGCACTTTCCACCGATGCGGCCAAGGGCTCTGACGCACCGTTCGACCCGCGGATTCATGCCGTGCGCAAGCATAAGGGGCAGAAGCAAGTGGCGGATGCGCTGCGTGAGCTGATGGCAGGCTCGGCCATCCGTGCCTCGCATTTAAAGGGCGATGAACGCATGCAAGACCCTTATTGCCTGCGTTGCCAGCCGCAAGTGATGGGTGCTGTTCTGGATGTTCTGCGCCAGGCCGCCGCCACGCTGGAAACAGAAGCCAATGGTGTCACCGATAATCCATTGATCTTCACCGGCCCGGCAGTGGCACTTTCGGGCGGGAATTTCCATGCCGAGCCCGTGGCCTTCGCAGCCGATATGATCGCGATGGCGGTGTGCGAAATCGGCTCGCTGGCCGAGCGCCGAATTTCCCTGTTGGTGGACCCGGTGCTCTCGGGCTTGCCAGCCTTCCTCACACCCAAACCGGGATTGAATTCTGGTTTCATGATCCCGCAGGTTACGGCCGCGGCTTTGGTGTCTGAGAACAAGCAGAGCGCCTTCCCGGCCTCGGTGGATTCCATCCCCACCTCCGCCAATCAGGAGGATCATGTGTCGATGGCAGCACACGGTGCGCGCCGGCTATTGCGGATGAACGATAATTTGCGCGCGGTGATTGCCATTGAATGGCTGGCAGCGGCACAAGGCTGCGATTTCCAGGTGTTGAAATCCTCCAAACCCCTCGAGGAGGCGCGGGCGGCTTTACGCAGTAAGGTGCCGATGCTGGAAGAAGACCGCTATTTTGCTCCCGATATCGAGGCCGCCATCGCGCTTTTGCGGGCGGGTGCGCTTGCCCATAAAACTCTGCCGGGGCTGGCATGAACCTGTTCAGCTTACGCCGGGGGAATGCCCCGCTGATCCTTTCCATCCCACATGCGGGTGTGGAACTTCCTGAGGAATTCACAGGCGTTTTCGTATCAGACTGGCTGGCCCGCAAGGACGCGGATTGGTGGCTGAAGGAGCTTTACGGCTTCGCCGAAGCATTGGATGCTACCATCATCGCGGCGAATATTTCCCGCTCGGTGATCGATCTCAACCGCGATCCCTCCGGGGTATCGCTTTATCCTGGCCAGGCGACAACGGGGCTTTGCCCCACCGAAACCTTCGATGGCGAGCCTATATATAAGGAGACAGCGCCGGACCAGGCGGAGATAGCCCGGCGGCGGGAGGTTTATTTTCTCCCCTACCACAATGCTCTGCATGCCGAGATTGAGCGCGTGCATGCGCTGCACGGGCGTGTGGTGTTGTACGATTGCCATTCCATCCGTAGCCATATTCCCCGCTTGTTCGAGGGTGAGCTGCCGCAATTCAATATCGGTACCAATGGTGGCGAAAGCTGTGATCCTGGTGTGCAGGCGCTGGTGGAGCGCGCCTGCGCGCAAAGCGGTTTTTCTTATGTGGTGAACGGCCGCTTCAAGGGCGGTTGGATCACCCGTCATTACGGCGAGCCCGCCCGCAACATCCACGCCATCCAGATGGAGCTGGGCTGCCGTGGCTATATGCACGAACCTCTGCCCGCCACGCCGGAAAACTGGCCTACCGCTCTGCTCAAACCCGCCCCCATCCAACCCGTTCTTGAAAACATCCTGAAAGGCCTTTGCGCATGACCCGTCTTGATAATGCGCGCGTGATCCGCGCGGACCATGGCACCAAGCTCTCGGCGAAATCCTGGCAGACGGAAGCGCCCTTGCGGATGCTGATGAACAATCTCGACCCGATGGTGGCCGAGCGCCCGGAGGAGCTGGTGGTATACGGCGGCATTGGCCGTGCGGCGCGGGATTGGGAAAGCTTTGACCGCATTGTGGCGGCGCTGAAAAAGCTGGAGGGTGATGAGAGCCTGCTCGTCCAGTCCGGCAAACCCGTAGGTGTGTTCCGCACCCATGCGGATGCGCCGCGTGTACTGATCGCCAACTCAAACCTAGTGCCGAACTGGGCGAATTGGGAGCATTTCAACGAGCTCGATCGCAAGGGGCTGATGATGTACGGCCAGATGACGGCTGGCTCCTGGATTTACATCGGCACCCAGGGCATTGTTCAGGGCACTTACGAAACCTTTGTCGAGGCCGGCCGGCGCCACTACAACGGCGATGTTGCCGGACGTTGGGTGCTGACGGCTGGCTTGGGCGGCATGGGTGGCGCGCAGCCTTTGGCCGCCACCATGGCGAGGATGAGCTGCCTCGCCATAGAGTGCCAGCAAAGCCGGATCGAGATGCGGCTGAAGACGCGTTATGTGGACGTGCAGGCGAAAGACCTCGACGAGGCGCTGGAGATCATCCAACGTGCCGGTGCCGAGAGACAAGCCATTTCCGTGGCGCTGCTGGGCAATGCCGCCGAGATTCTGCCGGAGCTTTTAAGGCGCGGCGTGAAACCGGACATGTTGACCGACCAGACTTCTGCGCATGACCCCGTGAACGGCTATCTGCCAGCCGGTTGGAGTGTCGCGGAATGGGAGACCAAGCGCGAGAGCAACCCGAAAGCCGTTGAGGAAGCGGCCCGTACCTCCATGGCCAAGCATGTATGCGCCATGCTTGAATTCGTGAAGATGGGCGTGCCGACTTTCGATTACGGCAACAACCTCC
>JAKBCH010000151.1 GCA_021808055.1 Pseudomonadota bacterium
AGACGGCTCTGCGCATGAAGCTCGGCGGCGGCGCGGCCAGCACAGAGGCCATGCGCCAGGCCACAGACATGATCGACGAGCTTGTCCGCAAGATCGAGGCACTGTGACCACGGATACGAGACCTCAACCCTGAAAGGAAATGGAAGCATGAATGCTACGGCCATCATCCCCACCGCCAGTGCCAGGCGTTATCTTGGCCAGTTTGTAAACCATTTCGCCCATAAGCTTCCCGCCCTGCGGGAGCCTGACAATACGCAGGGTGAGGTGAGCTTCACCACCGGGCTTTGCACAATGGACGCGGATGCCCAGAAGCTTTCCATTATTCTGAACGCTGAGGATGAGGCTGCACTTATTCGGCTGAAGGATATCGTGGACCGGCATTTGCTGCGCTTCGCCTTCCGCGAGGAGCTACAGATCGCCTGGCAGTAACCGTGCTAAACCGTGCCTTTCGGCCAGCGCTGGTGCAGCCACAGCCAGTCTCCGGGGGCCTCCCTCACCCAGCCTTCCACGATGCGGTTGACCTCGGCGGTGAGCGCTAGCGTATCCGTGCTTTCGGGCAGAATAAGCGGCGGTTCGCAAACCACGTGCAGCCGCGCCGGGCCAAGACGCTTCACATGAATGGGAAAGACCGGGCAGCGCAGGCGCAAGGCGAAGCTCGCCAGCGCATCCATGGTCATGGCGGGCTTACCGAAAAAGGGTACGGCAAGGCCGGTATCCAGTTTCTGGTCCACCAGAAACCCTAACGCTCCCCCATTGCGCACATGTGCATAGGCCCCGCGTGCGCCCGCCACCCCCTTGGCGAACATCCGTACGGGGCTGGCATATCCATCCCGCCGGAGCTGGCCTAGCAGATCGTCCACCAGCCTGTTGGAAGGAGCACGGTACATGAACCCGAAATTCACATTCTTCGTGGCGGCGATTAACGGCATCACCTCCCAATTGGCGGTATGGCCGGTGAAGAACAGCGCGGGCCGGCCTGGCACCAGATGCGGCGCCACGTGCTCGGCCCAGCCTTCCAGCACATAACCAGGCTCGCGGCTGCCCGCGGAAACCTCGCGCAATGCGCCAAGGCAAACAAGTTCAGAAATAGTCTGGCCAAGATTGCGCCAGACCTGGCGCAGAATTTGCTTTCGCGCATCAGGCGAAAGCTCCGGCATGGCGAGGCGCAAATTGGCATCACCCACCTTGCGCGTGACCGGCAGGAACGGGCCGATAACCACCGCCACCGCACCGCCCAGCCTTGCTGCCGTTGCTGGCGGCAGCAAGCTGAGCAGCCGGATAAGCCCACGCAGCAGCTTTGCCTCGGCGCGGTGGGCAAGGCTTGGTTCGGGCGGAGTCATGCGTTCAGAAGCATTTCCAGCGCGGCTTCATCCTCCCACGCCAGGCGCGCTTGCACGACCAGGCAGGCCGCGCGCAAGGCCGGCGGCAACTTCACGAAATCCTTCGCGGTGGTGACGAGCTTCGCCCCTTTGGTGGTGGCCTCGGCCAGCAGGGCGGATGCCTCTTTGGCCGCATAGACGTGATGGTCAGGGTAGGCGTGGCTGCTGACCAGATCAGCGCCCAGTGAGAGCACGGAGCGGAAAAATTTCTCAGGACGGCCAATTCCGGCGAAGGCGATCACCGGCCGCCGCCCCAGCGGCTCCGCGCAATCTGGAACCATGCTGGCGTACAAAACCGGCAAGGAGGGCGGCAGCCGCGCCAGCGCGCCAGTTTCGTCCTGGCCAACCAGAACCGCCGCATGGCAGCGGCTGGCAGCGCTCTGCACAGGCTCCCGCAGGGGCCCCGCGGGCAGCAGCAGCCCATTGCCAAAACCGTAGCCGCCATCAATCACCAGCAGCGACAAATCCTTACGCAAGGCCGGGTTTTGCAAGCCGTCGTCCATGACAATGGCGGTAGCCCCCTCTGCCAGAGCCAGCCTAGCACCCGCCGCGCGGTCCTCGGCCTTCACGGTTTGTGCGGCGGCAGCCAGAAGCAGCGCTTCGTCTCCCACCTCATCAGCCGTGTGAATGCCGGATTCCACCAGCAAAGGCCCACGCAACGCGCCGCCATAGCCGCGCGTGAGCGCGAAGGGGCGGCCGGGAAGCCGCGCCAGAATATCCAGCACCACAATGGTTTTGCCTGAACCGCCCACGCCCACATTGCCCACGCAGACGGTTTTAACACCGATGGCGATACCAGGGCGGCGCATCCGGCGGGCGGTTGCAATACGGGTTATGAGCCCGAAGGGCCGCAAAAGCTGTGCTACGGGTCCGCGATGGGTCCAGAATTCAGGGGCGATCATGATACGCCATTCAAGATGAGCCTTGAAAGCCGTTCAGGCAATCGCTCCGCTTCCGCAAAAATACTGGCCGCACGCGCACCGGCTGCTTTTGCCGCTTGCGGGTCAGCCAGCCAGCGCCGTACCGCCGCGATAAGGCCCGCCCCATCCGTCACATCCAGCAGCGCCTCGGCGGCACGCAGCCGGGCGGCGGCCTCCTCGAAATTTTCAAGATGTGGGCCGCAGATAACCGGCCGGGCGAGCAAGGCGGGCTCCACGATGTTGTGGCCGCCAAACCCCACCAGCGAATTGCCGATGAAAGCAAAGGGAGCAAGACGGAAGAACAACCCAAGCTCGCCCAGCGTATCCGCCACATAAACCTGGCCCGGCTGCGGGGGCTGGCCCAAGGCGCGGCGCGGCGCGGCGGCGCATAGCGCCGCCACCTCTGCCCCGCGCTCCGGGTGGCGCGGCACCAGCAGCGTAACCAGGCCAGGAAACGCCGCCCGCAAAGCCTGATGCGCGGCGAACACATGTACCTCCTCACCAGGGTGG
>JAKBCH010000045.1 GCA_021808055.1 Pseudomonadota bacterium
CTGGCGGGGCTGTTCCGCATCGCGCGTATCGGGCTGGTCACGCCATTACGGGACGGCATGAACCTCGTTGCCATGGAATATATCGCGGCCCAGGACCCGCTGGACCCCGGCGTGCTGATTCTTTCGCGCTTCGCGGGGGCTGCCACATTGCTGCCCGAAGCGTTGTTGGTGAACCCTTATGATGTTGACCAGATGGCCGAGGCGATTAACACCGCCATGCTGATGACGCTGGAGGAACGCCAAGCGCGGCACGTGGCATTGTTGGAACGGGTTCGCACGCATGATGCCACCGCCTATAGCCGCAGTTTTGTGGCGGTGCTCAGCCAGGGTTAATGTGGAGCATTTTTGTCGCTGGCGTTCCGCGGTGACCGTGATATGGGCACGGCCATGCCCAGCGATACCGCAGCCGCACAGGCAAAGACGCCAGTTTTTGAGGTGTTGCGGATTTTTCTCCGCCTGGGGTTCACTAGCTTTGGTGGCCCGGTGGCGCATATCAGCTATTTTCGCCGGGAATTTGTGCTCCACCGGAATTGGCTGAGCGAAGAAGCGTTTTCAGACCTTGTGGGGCTGTGCCAGTTTTTACCAGGCCCGGCGAGCAGCCAGATTGGCTTTTCCATAGGGTTGATGCGAGCTGGGTTTGCTGGCGCGCTTGCCGCCTGGGCTGGGTTCACCCTGCCTTCGGCTGTGCTGATGGTGCTGTTTGGCTTTTGGGCGGGAGCGCCCACCGGCTCGGCTGGGCAGGGGCTGCTGCATGGGCTGAAGCTGGTGGCGGTTGCGGTTGTGGCGCAGGCGGTTTGGGGCATGGCACGCAGCTTGTGCCCGGATAAGCCCCGCGCGGGTATTGCCACAGCAGCGGCTCTGATAGTTTTGTTCAGCGGCACGCCTGTTGCGCAAATTGCGGTTATCGCGCTGGGCGCATTGGCGGGGTTGTGGCTCTGCCGCGCCGCGCCCATTGCGGCAGGCAGTCATGTTGCTTTTCCCGTCTCGCGGCGGGTGGGCGGGCTGGCGCTGGTGGTGTTCTTTTTGTTGCTGTTTGGCGGGCCGATGTTGCACGCTGCCACAGGCAGCGCCGCTCTTGCTCTGTTCGATGCGTTTTACCGCTCTGGCGCGTTGGTATTCGGCGGCGGCCATGTGGTGCTGCCATTGCTGCGCGGCGCGTTTGTTGCCCCCGGCTGGGTGAGCAATAACAGCTTTCTCGCCGGGTACGGACTGGCGCAGGCTTTGCCAGGCCCGCTTTTTACCTTCGCGGCATATCTTGGTGCGGTGGCGCGCCCGGCCCCGCATGGTGTGATGGGGGCGGCGCTGGGGTTGGCGGGAATATTTTTGCCTGGTTTGCTCGTTCTCATCGGTGCACTGCCATTTTGGCATGGTTTGCGCGGACGCCTTTGGGCGCAGGCGGCGATGCGCGGCGTGAATGCCGCCGTGGTGGGGTTGCTGGGGGCCGCGCTCTACAACCCGGTTTGGATGAGTGCTGTGAAAACGCCTGGCGATTTCGGTATCGCATTGCTTGGCTTTACACTGCTGATGGTATGGAAGGTGCCGCCGCTGGTGGTGGTGGTGGTGAGTGCTGCTGGTGGAGTAATACTGGCATTACAATAAATAGAAATGATGTATTTCTATTGTTTCTATTTTAATCTCATATGGGGTGTTTATCTTGGTGAGCGAACAGGATTTTTGCCGAGGAGATACGCCGATGATTGAATTGAGACCATTTGCTGAACTGGGCGGTGCGGACCATGGCTGGTTGCAGGCCAGGCACCATTTTTCCTTCGCCAATTACCATAACCCCGCCCGCTTAGGCTGGGGGCCCTTGCTGGTCTGGAACGACGATACCATCGCCCCTGGCACCGGCTTTCCGCCGCATTCTCATCGGGACATGGAGATTATCACCTATGTCCGCAAAGGTGCGATTACGCATGAGGACAATCTTGGCAATAAGGGCCGCACCGAGGCTGGAGATGTGCAGATTATGTCTGCCGGGACGGGCATTCGCCATAGCGAATATAATCTGGAACCCGGCGAGACCCAGATATTTCAGATCTGGATTGCCCCGGAACACCAGGGTGAGGCCCCGCGTTGGGGTGCCAGGCCATTCCCGAAAGGTGAGCGTGCCGGACAATTCGTGCCGTTGGCCTCGGGATATGGTGAGGATGGTGCGCTGCCATTGCGCACCCCGGCAAGGGTGCTGGGTGCCACGCTGCGGGCTGGTGAGGCCGTGAGTTATAAGCTTGGCCGGGAGCGGCTGGCGTATTTGGTGCCGGCAGCGGGTGAAGTGAAGATTGACGGCGTGAAGGTGGCGGCGCGCGATGGTGTTGCGATTAAAGACGTTGAGACGCTGACAATCCATGCCCTGCAGGATAGCGAAATTGTGCTGGTGGATACGGCGTCCTGACCGGTATGCAGGTTCTAGAGCAACATCCGACCAAACGGATACATTTGGTTGGATAAAGTTGCTTGCTTAAACAGAGATTTAGAGCAATTTACGTGAACCGGCGTGAACGGAAACCGCTCTAGCAGGCGATATGTTCAGGTTGATGCTGCGGCATCGCCCTGAACGCGCTCCAGCTCTTGAATAAGAGAGCGATTCACGGCTTTCAGCCGCAGCACGTTGGCGCGTCAACCTCAAGCGATCGGGCTCTAAAATCTGAATCCACCTTTAAAGTAGTGAAGGTGAGGGCGATTCAGATTTTAGTACATGTGTTGACCGCCATTGATGGACAGCGTTGAGCCGGTGATGAAATCAGCCTCATCGCCGGTCAGGAACACCACGCCGCGCGCGATGTCTTCTGCCTTGCCTAGCCGCCCGCGCGGAATTCGGGCGACGATTTTCTCCAGCACATCTGGCGGCACAGCGCGCACCATGTCGGTGTCCACATAACCAGGTGCAATGGCGTTCACGGTAATGCCGTTACGCGCCCCTTCCTGTGCCAGAGCCTTGGTGAAACCGTGAATGCCGGATTTGGCAGCGGCATAATTCACCTGGCCATATTGCCCGGCCTGGCCGTTGATGGAGCCGATATTCACAATGCGGCCAAACTTCTTTCCCTTCATACCATCGAAGGTGGCCTTGCAAAGATTGAAGCAGGAGCCAAGATTTGTGTCGATCACGGCATCCCACATGCCGCGGGTCATTTTACCCAGTACCGCGTCACGGGTGATGCCGGCGTTATTGACCAGAATTTCAACGGGGCCATGGCGGGTGGCGATGTCGTTTACGGCTGCGACGCATTCTTCAAAATTTCCGGCGTCGAATTTTACCGTTTCGATCCCGGTATCCTGCTGGAACGCCTTCGCGGCTTCTGTGTTGCCGGCGTAGCTGGCGATAACGAGGCGCCCTGCCTTTTGCAGCGCGATGCTGATGGCGGCCCCGATGCCGCGCGTTCCGCCTGTAACCAGTGCTACCCGTGCCATTGGATCCTCCTGCTTTTTTAAAAGCCTAGCGCCAAAAAAAGCTGGATGCAAAGGGCCATCTGCGGGGGCGTTGGGCTTAACCAGAGCTAACGGCAGGAGGCGTTAATGCCCGCCCGGCGCTGCTTTGCCGGCCACGCGGCGGATGCAAAGCGAGGCAAGCAGGGCGACCAACATGCCCATGGCCAGCAGCCCAAACGCATCGCCATAGGCGAAATAATTGGCCTGCTGCCTTAGGGTTTTACCGAGAAGAATGATCGCCTGCTGGCGGGCGCTGTCTGCATTGGTTAACCCGTGCGTTTGAAAATACTGCTGCAGCGCAGCAATCCGTTCGCGCGTCGCCGGGTTTAGCAGGCTAACATTCTGGTTGATGATAAAAGAATGAAACTTCTCGCGGTTGGTAACGAAGGTTTCCACCGTGGCGATGCCAACCGCCCCGCCCAGGTTGCGCAGCATGTTGAACAGGGCCGAAGCCGAGCCTGCATCCTCAGGCGCAATGCCCGCGGTTGCTATCATGGTGATGGGCGGGAACACCAAGGCCTGGCCAACGGCGCGGATGAGGTTGGGGATGAGCAGTTGTGGCCCACTATCGTTAGGGCCGAGGCTGAGATTCATCATCAGGCTAATAAAGAACAGCATGAAGCCCAGCGAGAGCAGGCGGCGCGGGTCGATCCGCTGCATCAGCCAGGGCATGAACGGGATGATGAGAAGCTGTGGCAGGCCGATCCAGGCCATGACCAGGCCGGATTGCCGGGCGCTGTAGCCATGGGCTTCGGCGAGATAAATCGGGATGAGATAGACCGCCGCATAGAGCACGAAGCCCAGCATGAAGTTGGAGATTGAGCTGAAACCGAAGTTCCAGCGCCCGAACAGACGCAGGTTGACCAGTGGGGCTTTGTTGCCTGGCCGGAACTCTTGAAAGAAGAACAGGGCCATGGAAAGGGCGGAAATGATGGTCAGGCGGGTGATGAAGGCTGAGCCGAACCAGTCATCCTTATTGCCTTCCTCCAGCACGGTTTGCAGCGTACCGAGCCCGAGCGCCATGGTGAATACGCCCAGCCAATCCCCACGCCAGAGCCGGTCCAGATGCATGGGCTCAGGTTTAAGGCCCCAGAGCAGGGCGGGGAGCATTAACGCCCCAGGCACGAGGTTTAGGAAGAAGATATAGCGCCAGCCGTAAGCATCAGTGATCCAGCCGCCGATGGTGGGGCCGATGGCAGGGGCGAAGGTGGCGGTGAGCGCGAACATTGAAAAGCCCACCGGCCGCGCGCGCGGTGGCAGCAGCAATATCACGCAGACCAGCGCCAGGGGAATGAGCACGCCGCCGGTGAAGCCCTGAATGGCGCGCAGCACCACCATTTCCGAGAAAGTGGAAACTAACCCGCAGGCGGCGGAAAAAAACAGGAACAGGATGGTGTTGGTGATGAGATAACGCCGGAGCGAAAACACGCCCATCAACCAGCCGGAGAGCGGGATGACGATGATCTCTCCAATAAGATAGGCGGTGGAGATCCAACCGCCATTATCCAGCCCGGTGCCGATACCACCCTGAATGTCCGGTAAGGAGGTGTTCACCACCTGGATGTTCAGCACGGCCATAAAGGCGCCCAGCAGCGCTCCCGCGACGGCGACTTTGTTCTTGAGCGGAATGGCTTCCGCGGACGTGTCGCTCATTTGCCGCGACGCGTATCGATATCCGTTTCCACGGACATGCCGGGGCGTAGCTTGCCAATTTGCGCTTTGGTCAGGTCGATCAAAATTTTCACCGGCACGCGCTGGACGATTTTAGTGAAATTGCCGGTGGCGTTATCCGGCGGCAGCAGCGCAAATTCCTGGCCGGAAGAGGGGTAGATGCTGTCCACATGGCCACGCACCTTCAGGCCAGGAAAGCCATCGACACTGATGTTCACGCTTTGGCCGGGGTGGATATGGGTGATCTGGGTTTCTTTGTAATTGGCCAGCACATAAACCTGGGAGAGCGGCACGATGGCCATGATCTGCGTGCCAGGTTGCAGGTAATCCCCCACCGCCACGGTTTTGTTGCCGACAATGCCGGCAAACGGCGCGCGAATGGCGGTGTGGGCAAGGTTGAGTTGCGCCTGGGCAAGCTGTGCCTGGGCGCGGATGGCGGCGGCTTTTGCGCCTTCCAGCCCGGCCTTTAGCACATTTACCTGCCGCTGGGCCGCCTGCAAACCAGCCTGGTCCGCCGCCAATCCAGCCTGGGCGGTGAGTAGGTCTGTGTTGGCTTGCTCGGTGTTTTGCACTGTGCTGGCACCCTTGGCGGAAAGGCTGGCATAACGGCGCTGGTTTTGCTCGGCAAAGCTAAGCCTGGCCTCGTCTGCCTGCACGGCGGCGGCAGCGGCGGCGATTTTGGAGGGTTGCAGGGCAAGCAGCGCCTGGTCGTTGGCGATCTCGGCTCTGGCGCTAGAGAGCCCGGCTTGGGCCTCGTTTACCGCATTCTGATAGTCACGCGGGTCGATCGTGGCCAGAAGCTGGCCTTGCTGCACCGGCTGGTTCTCATTGACCGCCACGGCGGTGACGTAGCCGGAAATTTTGGCGGCGGTCAGGCTGGAATCAGCGGCGAGATAGGCGTCATCCGTGCTGACAAAATACTGCCCCACGAGTAGGTAATTGATGAGCCAGATGCCCAAGGCGAGCACGACCACAATGATACCGGCGCCAACCAGAAGGCGGCGCCGGCTAGAGGATGTTTGATTGTCCGACACGCAAAAATCTCACGAAAATGCCGGAGCTGAAATAAGGGTGCTTTGGCGAATTGCAACCCTGTTAGAGTTTCTCCACCTGCGCATATTCTAGGTCCACCGGCGTGGAACGGCCAAAGATGGAGACGGAGACCTTCACGCGGCCCTTGTCCTCGTCCACTTCCTCCACCACGCCGTTGAAGCTGGTGAACGGGCCATCCGCCACACGCACCTGCTCGCCCACCTCGAAAATAACAGCCGGGCGGCGGGTCTCGGTCCCCTCCTGCTGCTGCTTCATGATGCGCTCAGCCTCGGCATTGGTGATGGGGCTGGGCTTGTTGCGGCTGCCCAAAAACCCGGTGACGCGAGGTATATCCTTCACCAGATGCCAGGTGTCGTCCGTCATATCCATGTTCAGCAGGATATAGCCGGGAAAGAATTTCCGCTCGGTATTCACTTTCTGGGCGCGGCGCACCTCTGTTACCTCTTCGGTCGGCACCACGATATCGCCGATATGATCGGCAAGGCCCTTCAGCTCCGCCTGCTCTTTTACCTGCTGGGCGATTTTTTTCTCGAAACCGGAATAAACATGCAGAACGTACCAGCGTTTGGCCATTGAATTTTCCTTAACCCCCGGCACCGAAGATGGCGCGCATGGCGGCACCGATAAGTCCATCCACCGCCAGGAAGAACAGAGCAGCGGCAACAACCATGGCGAGCACAAGGCCGGTGAGTTGCACTGTTTCCTTGCCCGTGGGCCAGGTGACGCGGGACGCCTCGGTACGAACCTCGCGCGCGAATTTCAACACGTTGAACGCCAAGACAGTCCAAACTCCAAAAAAACCATGATGCTGGAAAGGGATGGCAGGGGCGGAGGGTCTCGAACTCTCAACCTCCGGTTTTGGAGACCGGCGCTCTAGCCAATTGAGCTACGCCCCTATTCCGTACCAGCATGGAAAGCGCCTTCCACACTTTGCAGCGCCGAATGTCAAGTGCCGAGACTGGAAACGCGCTTTGTATTTGGTTGCCTCACCCTAAGCAGAGGCAAAGCACACAGAAATTGGAGCGGGTGACGGGAATCGAACCCGCACAGCCAGCTTGGAAGGCTGGGACTCTACCATTGAGCTACACCCGCAGCGCACTCACCGTTAAGCCATATGGGCGGGCTGAGGCAAGAGTGAGGGCTGATGAGGCGCTGCATTGTTTGTTGCTGGTGAGGCGTTTTCACGAAGAAGTGGTCTGGAAACCACTATAAAAGCTAGATTTTTAATTAAATTTTAGATAAGGGGGTTAATAATGCATATTCGGGTTTCGGTCAGGTGGTCGCCGCGGATTTCTTTTTAGTTCAAGGAGTTTGGGGTGTGACGTTTTTTTATGGCTAGGTTAGCGCAAATAAGCCAGGATCGTGAGGCGAGGTTGTTGAAGCCGTGTTGGTTGGGTCGGCTCGCGCGGCAACGCCGAGCCGCCACGGCGCTTGAATTCGCCATGATCGGTTCGGTTTTCTTCATCCTTGTTTTCGGGATCCTCATCGTCTCGGTTAATCTCTTCTGGCAGCTTACGCTGGACGACGCGGTGCGGAACGCCACGCGTCAGGTGCAGATTGGCAAAGTTACCACTGGTCGCGAGTTCGTAGCTGCGGTGTGTGGTGAGTTCGGCGTGGCCGCGCCCAATTGTTCAGGGTCGATACAATATTCTGTTCAAGGCGGCTCGTATTTCGGCGCCGGGGGAATAGTACCGACAAGTTTTGGGTCTGACGGCAAGCTGGCCGCACCGGCGCAGTTTACCGGGGTTACGAAGAGCTCCTCTGCGGGCGCGGTTTTCCTGCTGGTTCAGGTTGCCTACCCTCTACCCTTTACGGTGCTGCTGTTGCCGCCGAGCCTGGCCACAGAGAATGGCACGTCATCCCTGTATTCAGTCGCGTCTTTGGTGATGGTGCCATAATGAGATTTTTGTTTTCAGACCGTCGAAGCGTTGCGGCTGTGGAGTTTGCGCTGATCGCGCCGGTGTTGCTGGTTTTGTTTTTCGGCATTGTGGAGATCGCCACGCTGTATCGAACCGAGGCCAAGCTGAACGCGATGACCATCAATATCGCACAAATGGTCGCCGGTGAGACGAATTCAGCAGCTACGGGCATTGTCTCCGTTTCTCCAGGCGGTGCAAGCCCGGCTGCCTTGCAAATTCAAAATGTTTGTCAGGGCGGCATTCTGGGTCTGGCACCATTTCCGCCTTCTGGCATGGTGGTTAAAATTGCCAGCGTTACGCTGGAAGCAAACAAAAATGGTTTGCCGACCACAGCGCCGGTGTATAGCACCACCCCCACCTACGACATGTGGGAGACGGATTATTCTGTTTCTGGCAGCAACTGCAATGCTATCAGTACGTCGTCTTCCGCATCAATCGGCTATACGGGCGCGGTAAATTTGGCCACCACATCCCCACCCAGCGCCACGGGCACCAGCGGGTTGAGCGGTATGTTGGTTTATCCGTGTGATAACGCGATTATTGTAAACACCACGCTTACTTATCCTGGCATTTTGGGTGTCGTCATGCAGTCTCGTCCCACTCTTTCCCAATGGGCTTATACGCGCTGGGTTTATGCAAGCACGAAATCTGAGCTGCAATGTTCCAGTTCCAGTTCAGGATGTTACGTACACTATGCGGCGAAGCAAACCTGCAACAGCAGTAATACTGCGAATTGAAAAAAGGTCAGCTCGATGATGTCTTTTCTACGCCATTTCCGTAAAGACCGCCGAGCCGCCACCGCCGTGGCTATGGCCATTATGTTCGTGCCGCTGGTTATTGCGGCCAGTGCAGCGGTTGATATTTCGCGTGCGGTCTCAGCGCGGGCACAGATGCAGGCGGCAACCGATGCGGCCGCGATTGCCGGCGCTGGTGCCTGGCAAACCTCTGAATCCTCCAGCGTCGCTTATAATACCACCACGGTTGCCTATACCGGAACAGCGGCGCATTTGACGAATTTCGTGTCTGGCGGCACTCCAACAGTGGAGCTGACTTGCACGGGTTCAACGACTCAATGCGGAAGCTCTCAACCATATGCAACGTCCACATCGACATATAATTGCCCGACCGGGTCTGAATATTGTGTTGTTATTACCGCCGGTGGTACGTTGCAGAATTCGTTGTTCAAGTGGTTGATTCCAACCACGCTGCTGAATGTGAGAAGCGTGGCGGCGGCGTCGTTTCCGGCGCAAACCGTCACTGGTAAAAATATCCCCCCCAGCCCTGGTTTTGGTTCCGCGGGCGATGTCAGCGGTATCTATGCTTATGCGGTACCGATGAACGCCGACGGCACACCGAATTATGCGCAAACACCAACGCCGAACTCTGCCTGTTCAAATTATGGGACCATTGGGCCGCTGGCATTGTTAAGTTCCTCCAGCATAACCAGCAGCGCTTGCAATTATTTGTTTATCGCACTTTCCACCAGCTCCGGCACGGCGGGGACGGGAGGTTCGATCACCTTGCAGCAAAACCAGCCGATTGCTTTCAAATTTGTGAATTATACCGGTGCGAATGGCTATCATTCCGGCAATTATTATCAGACAAATACGCAGCTCTACGTTTCTACGAACAGCAGCTCGATCGGGAATTACGAACAAAATGGCGAGCAGGCGCCAGTTTATACGACGAATACTTATAAATGCACCAGTTCTACACAAATTTCTTCTTGCTCCACCGACGGCAACCCAAATAATAGCTATACTTCCTCAACAGGTACGACAGGGACAACCTCGTCCTGTACCTATACGGCAGGGCAATGGGTTTATTCTTGGTATTATGGTTGGTATTATCAACAGCCATATTATTCCTGCACTACCACAGTTGTCAGTTACTCCACGCAGGAGCTGACGGGGCAATGCCCGGACAGCACTTTATACGGCTCACTCGATCCGCTGGGCTCGATCAATTCTAGCACCGGTGTTAACAGCGCCGAGGTTCCCTCGGTCGATAGTTTAAATTCATTTTCATCGGCGTATGAGGTTATTGGTTACCCGCCAACCTATGAAGCAAACCATGCGCTGGTGCCATTTGTGGCGACATCGTTGACAACAACGCAAAATATTGCGGGACAAAATTATTATGTTTCAGCAATATGTCCGAATTACGCAACATCCGGTACTGATGTGGCTGGAAATACATATAATTCCACCATCAGCGCGCAGATCAGCGCGGCCTATTCAAGAGCCACGGGTTGGAATAATCTGAATATCTTCTCCACCGCGTTTCCCGGCCAGAATTACGGCGATAGCTCTTCAACAAATCTTGCCGCCGCCGGTACGGTGAACCCCGCCGTGGATAACACAAACCGTTACTATACGGGCTCTATTGCGATGACGAGTGACGCGGGGGATATTTACCCGCCGACCATTACCGCATGTACACCGGCGACAAACACATCTGATGGCGGTGTGACTACAAGCCCGGAACCCTGGTGGAACTGGCATAACGATAATACTGGCAATTGTGCAAATGAAAGCACGGCGAACAGGGGGCGTTATGTTAACACGCCCGGCCAGCCGCAATACAATAATTGCGCGCTGGTGATTCAACCTCTAGGCACGACGGTGCCAACAAACGCCAATAACCAGGCCTTGCTGCCGGATTATTATCTTGTGGTTACAAACCCGGCTGGCGCGGTGGTAGGGCTTGACCCCGTTTGGGATGGTCAGACATTTGCTGATGTGATGCCAGGGGTTATTGTCGACAAACTTAACGGGAACGATTCGCTTATAAGCGTTGCTGCCGGAACGACGACCGTGAAGGATGCCGACCTGGCACCGACCTATAACTATAACAGCACAACAAAGACTTACACAATAAGCACGTATGGTTTCACGCCGTCCACAACCAGCAGCTATGTTGTTCCGACAGGCACACCAATTTATGGCGGCGATACGGTTACCATAGAACGACCAGTGAAAAGTGGTGCTGGAAACTACGATTTCGATTTGCCGCCGAACACATCACATACATGTTACAATCCTCAGGCCAATGGCAATGCCGCGAATACGGTGGCGATTCAGAACGGGACCAGTACGCCAACATCGTTCGCGGCGACAGGTGACCAGAATAACGGGTCTGCTATTGATCCCATTGCGAACCCTCAACTCGGCGCGATTCTTTGCATGAGCGACCCGCCGGAAACCTACGCATTATACTGGAACGATTTGGGAACTTACGAATCGGATGACGTTGGGTACTGGAACGCGATCATCGCGTTTACCTGCTCAGTGCCCTCGTCAACCACGGCAGGTGGTGGACCGGTAACACTGTCTGGGTGATGAATGGTGCGGGCGGCCGGACTTGAACCGGCACAGGATTGCTCCCAACGGATTTTAAGTCCGGTGCGTTATAGAATAACTAGTTGATATAATTCTAAAAAATGGCCTTTTTGGCTTTTATGTGTAAGATAGTGTGTAAGTTTTGACGACTTCTACTCGCTTTCAGCATTATTGCGGCGATTCGGCAAGGGGTTGTTTTTGCTGAGAATTTTCGCGAATCGCCTGTTTTGGGCGCCATCAAAGCGGAGATCGACCTCGTTTTCGTGGATTTGATCGCGTCACGCCGTTCAGAAGCGAGTCGCGTTGACGGCTAGGGTGCTGATTCCCGGTAATGCCCGTTAGAAATCTGACTGTCGCCCCAGGGTGACGGAGGATTGATTTGCCGGTTTTCCACCGCCCTCGTTCTCAGTCTGGCTCCTCGGCGGCTCAGCGCCCTTCTCGGTCATTTATTACTTCATTCAGACTTTCTTATAGCAGACATTACAATAATTGTAAGGTTTTGTAGGCCGGGTCGAGACTCCCTCCTCAGTGGCGTCGCTTTCCTCGTCGCCAAAAGACTGCTTGATCTTAATCGGCTTTTTCCGGAGGAATGGACAAGCCTCCGGCATCCAACTTCTGGTGGTCTTCGGAAAGCTGTTCTGAAAATTCAGGGCCAAATGCAGCAGAGGGGTTGGTTAATCCAACTTGGTTTGAACAAAATATGTCAGCTACCGCATCCCAATAGCTACCTCTAAACCACGTCTGATCTTCAGCCATTGAAACTTGACTGGCAATCACTTTTAAGGAAGCGAGTGGTTTCCAAATATCTTGATGCGCGGGCTTAATGCAGATCCAAATTCCTCCTCCACTTACCCCGTGAAGCAAGGGGATATTTTCTTCGCGGCCTGTCCTAACATTGTAACCCGTTTTATTAAGCACAAAGAAAGCGTCATATTGAGTTGGTGCAGACACACTCGGCTTGCTTTCACGGTCGGATGTTACCAGCACCAAAAGCCGTTGATGAATGCCCCACTCTGACGACCGCCCTTCAATGTAAGGGTAGCCACTTACGATTCGATCTCCGCCTAAATAGTTCCCACTTTTCATCACATTGTCAAACGTGAGAACAGTCCAATTTGCTCTTAGAGTCCGTTCGGGATCATTTTGTGATTTTACACATCTTTCTTAGCATCATCCTGACGGATGCCCAGCGTAGGAATGCGAGGGCATTTTTGTTCAAGCACTCCCAATCCTTTGCCAGACGGCGACAGCGGTTGAGCCAGCCGATAGTTCGCTCCACTACCCAGCGTTTTGGAAGCACGGCGAACCCCTTCACGGCGTCAGAGCGCCTGACGATTTCAACTTTGATTTTTTGCCGCATGCGCTGCAAGGTTTCGCGAAACTTTGCGCCCTGGTAACCGGCGTCGGCATAAAGCGGCCGTAGTAGCGAACGCTCTTTGCGCAACGCCGTCAGCAGCAGAATGCCGCCGTCACGATCCTGGATGTTGGCCGCGTGAAGCATGGCCAAAAGCAATAATCCCTGCGTATCTACAAGAAGATGCCGCTTCTTGCCCTTGATCTTCTTACCCGCGTCATAGCCCGGCGGGTCAATGCAGGCCCCCCTTTTTCCGCGCTCTTCACGCTCTGGCTGTCTATTATTGCCGCTGTCGGTTCGGCGTCCCGGCCTGCCAACTCACGGCAACGCACATAGAGCGCCCGGTGTAACCGCGAGAGCGTGCCATCATCATCCCAACGCCGGAAATAATCATGTAATGTCGTGCTGGGAGGCAGATCTTTCGGAATCGACCGCCATTGGCAACCAGTGCTCAAAATATACATCAAACCGTTCACAACCTCACGCACATCGACCGTACGCTTGTTACCCCCACGCTTGGCCGGCGGAATAAGCGGCTCAACCAGCGCCCACTCAGCGCCAGTCAAGTCACTCGGATACCGCAAGCCCCCACGCTCATAACCAACACGATTGTCCGCCGTCCACATCTCCAACCTCCTGCGAATCGGGCCAGCAGCATAGAATCACAAGTGATTCTAGAGATTCAAGATGTTTCCGAACGGACACTTAGAGTATCAATGACTGTCACCTCAGTAAGTTCTATAACAACAACATCTACATCGTAGTCATGTCGAAATATAATTCCGCTGCCAAATGATTCCACTTTTTCTGCAGTTGTCGGAGCTGGTGAGAAGAATAATCCATCAAGTCCCACTTCATCCAAAACATGCTTCGCCGTGACCAAAAATAGTCGGCCTTCGGCATCAAAAAGGAGGCCGGTGCCAAGAGGGTATATTTCCTTCTGATTATTAGCACTGTCACGTTCGGCGATTAGCGGGAGAGTGGCAAAACGGATGGCTTGCTCCAGTGCCTCGCGTTCTGCATCTATAAGGTCTTTTGGCGAGAACAAACTGCTATCGGTCATGTGGACGTCCTACGTCTGTAACTTCTCTAGGCCACTCGGCATCGAGTGGGTTGGCACACGGGTCAATCCCCGGCTTATTCATCGTCCGTGTTCCAATTCTTTTCAAGGATATGGCTGTCTTGCCTGTGGCGGGAGATATGGCTGTCGGCTACCTCATGTGGCTTGGCCACCCCCTGAATGAGGTCCATGACATCTGGGGCGAGAAGACAGACCTCGTCTCGAGTTTCCATTAAATCGTTCGGATTGATATCATTGTATATCAGAAGGGCTGCGCCTGCTAGACGACGGATCGGAAGGACTTGCCTCGCAACAATGTGTCCGGTCTCATCGATGAGTTCTTGTAGCAGCGCGTTTATTTCCGTCACCGGATCGTCATTGTTTATTGCCTTCATGTTGCGGAGCAACCAAACCAACTCCAAAGCGTTACGCCAGTCATTGCAGCCATTGCCGTACTCCAGCGAATTGCTGATGGCTGCCTTTGTCGCGTCGTCGGGTACCTCCCAGTCTTTGATCGCGCTGAGGTGCTGGGCAACTGTTCCGGCCAGCAGGACACGCACTCGCTTACGAATGTACTCTTCGGGATTAAGCCCCAGCCGTGCTGGTCTTGTCTCCGCAGACCCGGATAGATTCTTGAGCTGCATCCTCAGTCCATCGACTTCGAAACCCTCGACGTAGGCGACAACTATATGACCTGCTTCGTGATAAATGATCTGAGAAGGCGACAGAGGAGGAGCGTTAGGCTTTTTTGGTGGGCTCATACCATCTGCTCCAGCGGATCGTGATTCAAGTTACAGGGCTACCACTCGGTGTAAATCAATGCCCCCCGTTGACCATAAGTTAAAGCATTTGTCGAACGCCTGCGGTATCCAGAGTTGCCCCTGGTCGCTTATCATTTTTCCGCTCCACAGCAGCCAAGCAGGTTTCGGCCCACTTTGTCTACATTATTAGACGCCCCGGCAAAGCATGGCGGCCATTTCCAGGAGGGACTCTGCCCCTTGTTGCCCCGAATCTTTGAAAAAGAGCATGGTCGATGATAGCATACCCTCAGCACAGGCTGGAAAGCCGACGACCGGTTAAAGGGAATCGAGCCAGACACGGGGGGCAATGAG
>JAKBCH010000152.1 GCA_021808055.1 Pseudomonadota bacterium
CAAATAAGCATCACAGATTCCCGATTTAAGAAATGCCGCCTGGATATTGTCCGCTCGGCGTCAAATTCAACCTGTTTGTAATTTGCTCGCGTCAGTTTCTTTAAAAGAATTGTTTATTCTTGAAGGTTGACGCGCTGGAGGGGCTCCTGTAGCGTGAAAACTGAAGAAAGGAGACCATGGCTGCATGTGTGGGATTGCCGGACTGTTCCTGAAAAACCCAGTGTTGGAGCCGCAGCTCGGCGCGCTGATGACGAATATGCTGAACGTGTTGACCGAGCGCGGGCCAGATTCAGCAGGCTTCGCAATTTATGGCGCCCCCACGCCGGGGCGCGTGAAATTTACCGTGCGCGTTAAACCGGGGTTTAAGGGCCTGTCACTGCCAGCCGGGCTGGAGGCGGTTGTGGCGATGCATGATGACCATGCCGTGATCAGTGTTCCTGCCGAGCTGGCGGCGCAGGCACAGGCGTTTCTGGAAACCCACGCTGAGCTTACGATCGCTTCCGTTGGCAGCCGCATGGAATTGTTCAAGGGCGTTGGCCTGCCGCAGGATGTCAGCGCGCGGTTTGGCCTCTCCGGCATGTCCGGCACGCACGCGATCGGCCATACCCGCATGGCCACCGAATCGGCCGTAACAACGGAAGGGGCGCATCCTTTCTCCACCGGTGCGGATCAATGCCTGGTGCATAATGGCTCATTATCAAACCATAACGATGTCCGCCGTACTTTGATCCGTAAAGGCGTGAAATTCGCCACGCAAAACGACACGGAAGTTGCTGCCGGTTATCTCTCCGATAAGCTGCGCGAAGGTGCGAAACTGGATGAGGCGCTGACATTGGCGCTGAACGACCTGGACGGTTTCTATAATTTTGTCGTTGGCACTGAGAGCGGCTTTGGCGTGCTGCGCGACCCCGTTTCCTGCAAACCGGCGGTGATGGCTGAAACCGAGGATTATGTTGCCTTTGCGTCGGAGTATCGCGCCCTTGTCGGCTTGCCGGGGATAGAGACAGCGCGCCTGTTCGAGCCTGAACCCGCTAAAGTCTATTTCTGGGAGCGCGCGGCGTGAGTGCGGTGTTACAAAAATCAGCAGAAGCCACGGCGAGTTTCGATCTTGCCGCCAGCACTTTGCGGGAGCTGAACGCCACCCTGCAAACATTGTCGGCTGACACGAACCAGACAGCCTGGACAATTCTCAACCCGCAAGGGGGCCATGCCATCGCGGTTGGCATCACCCTGCCGTTATCCGTCATTGTGGATGGCCATGCGGGTTATTATTGTGCTGGAATGAATGACGGTGCCGCGATCACCGTCAACGGTAATGCGGGCACGGGCGTGGCTGAAAACATGATGTCTGGCCTTGTGCATGTGAAGGGCGATGCCAGCCAGTCTGCCGGCGCCACCGCCCACGGTGGGTTGCTCATCATCGATGGCAATGCCTCCGCCCGCTGCGGCATCTCCATGAAAGGCATCGATATCGTGGTGAAGGGCAATGTTGGCCATATGAGCGCCTTCATGGCCCAGAGCGGCAATCTTGTGGTCTGCGGTGATGCGGGTGATGCCTTGGGTGATTCTCTCTACGAGGCCCGGCTTTTCGTCAAAGGCAAAGTCGCCAGCCTGGGAGCTGATTGTGAGAAGAAGGAAATGACCGAAGAGGACAAAGCCATTCTTGCAAATCTGCTCGACAAAGCCGGTATCGAGGATAGCGTGGAGAGCTTCACCCGCTACGGTTCCGCCCGCACACTCTATCATTTCCATGTCGACAACGCAGGTGCGTACTAACCATGAATGACACGCCAGGTTCTCATATTCCTCGCACGCTGCCGCGGTTTTCTTCAACCTTCGACCCGCATACCATCGCTGAAATCCAGCGCGCCGCAGCCACCGGCATTTACGACATTCGCGGAGGCGGCACCAAGCGCAAGCTGCCGCATTTTGACGATCTGCTGTTTCTCGGCGCGTCTGTCTCCCGCTATCCGCTGGAAGGCTATCGTGAAAAATGTGGCACGGATGTTGTGCTCGGCACGCGCTTTGCCAAAAGGCCGATTCATCTGAAAACCCCCGTTACCATCGCGGGCATGTCCTTTGGCGCGCTCTCAGGCAATGCGAAGGAGGCGCTGGGGCGCGGCGCCTCCGCTGCGGGTACTTCCACCACCACCGGCGATGGCGGCATGACGCCTGAGGAGCGCGGCCATTCTCAAACGCTGGTGTATCAATATCTGCCTTCCCGCTACGGCATGAACCTGACTGATTTGCGCAAGGCCGACGCTATAGAAATCGTGGTGGGGCAGGGGGCCAAGCCCGGCGGTGGCGGCATGTTGCTGGGGCAAAAAATCTCTCCCCGGGTGGCGCAGATGCGCAATCTGCCTGAGGGCATAGACCAGCGTTCCGCCTGCCGCCATCCGGATTGGACCGGCCCGGACGATCTTGAGATCAAGATTTTGGAATTGCGCGAACTTACCAACTGGGAAAAGCCGATTTACGTGAAAGTTGGCGCATCGCGCCCGTATTACGACATTGCGCTGGCTGTGAAGGCCGGTGCGGATGTTGTGGTGCTGGATGGTATGCAGGGGGGCACCGCCGCCACGCAGGAGGTGTTTATTGAGCAGGTGGGCATTCCCATCCTCGCCGCCATCCGCCCAGCCGTGCAGGCGCTGCAAGATTTAGGTATGCACCGCAAGGTTCA